>MNYL01000236.1 GCA_001873075.1 Fibrobacteres bacterium CG2_30_45_31
TTCAAAGGATAAATTCCGATTTCCATCCATCACGGAATCCGTAATCTCTTCGCCGCGGTGCGCAGGAAGACAGTGCGTTACTTTACAATGAGCGGGGGCTTTGGCGAGCAAAGTATCATTAATCTGGAACGGCAAAAAGTGACTTTGTTTGGTGTCTTTTTCACCCTCTTGTCCCATGCTCACCCAAACATCGCTATAAAGAATATCGGCATCTTTTACAGCGTCTTCGGGATTATTGAATACGCGGTACTGGGTGCCGTGCTTTTTGAGTCCATCCAAAGCTTGATCGACAACGAATTTCGGTTGTTCAAAACCTTTGGGACAGGCGAGTGTAAAATTCATTCCCACTTTAGAAGCGAGGGTCAACAAAGAATTGGCCACATTATTGCCATCTCCGATAAAAGCAACTGTTTTGCCTTTCAGGGAACCATACTGTTCTGTCATCATTTGGGCAAAGGAAAGTGCCTGGCACGGGTGAAAATCATCCGTCAGGGCATTAATGACAGGAATGGATCCGTATTCGGCAAGTTGTTCCACGAGTTCCTGTTTAAAACAACGAATGACGAGGGCGTTGACCCAACGGGACAAACAGCGAGCAACGTCTGGTACGCTTTCCCGCTTTCCAAGACCAATGGAATCCGGAGCCAAAAGAACAGGCATCCCCCCCAGCTGGTGAATGCCAACTTGGAATGTCGTTATTGTGCGGAGAGACGGTTTTTCAAAGAACATACCGATGGTCTGTCCGTGGAAACGGTCAGAGGGTTGTCCTGCTTTAATCTCTTTTTTGAGACGCATAGCAATGGCGACGGTTTCGAGGATTCGCTCCTCGTTCCAATCGCTGAGACGTAACAAATGGCGATTGCGATTGATCATTGTCCGATCCTTCCAGTTGTCCCGTTTGGAAAACAAAAAGACCGGTCCAAAGGGGGTTCCTTGGGCGGTCTGTGGTCCCAAAATCGGGGAGAGAAAGAGGAAATGTACATATTTATGTTTTCTTTTGTGGAGAAGAAAGCAGAAAATAAGTATTTTTGGCCCATGTTTAAGGAATTTGCCCCCGCCAAGATTAATCTTTTTCTCGACATTTTGCGAAAACGTGAAGATGGTTACCATGATTTGGGAACCTTTTTTCAAACAATTAATGTGGGCGATACGCTTCAAGGATCCGTTGAACCGAATGGCGACATCACACTTTGCTACAATCATCCGCAGGAATATCCGGTAACGAGTGACCTTGTTTACAAAGCGGCGAAGCTTCTTCAAGATAAATTTCAGGTTAAACAAGGGGTCTCTTTTTATTTAGAAAAACAACTTCCTTTGGGAGCTGGATTAGGGGGTGGTAGCGCTGATTGTGCGGCCGCTTTGCGCCTTCTTAACAAATTATGGAATTTGAATCTGTCGTTTGAATCATTAGCTTCTTTAGGGGCTTCTTTGGGTGCGGATGTCCCATTTTTGGTGCGCGGAGGCTCTGCGCTTGCTGAAGGCATTGGCGAAAAATTGACCCCAATGGATTCTCTGGCTTTACCAAAAGGGGTGACTTTGCTCGTCGCCACTCCCCAGTGTGCTGTGCCTACGAAGATGGCTTATGCGGGTTGTATTCCTTCTGGCAATGCGCGTTGGGAAACTTATAAGAGATCCAATTACGCGGCTCTTTCTGGTGAATTTTACAATAAATTTGAAGAATCCGTATTTCCGCAGTTCCCCCTGATTGTTGAGATGAAATCCTTTTTTCTTGCAAGGGGTGCAACGCAAGCTTTGATGTCTGGTTCAGGGGCTTCTGTTTTTGCCTTATTTGAAAGTGAGGCAATGGCTGTTTCTGCGCAGCAATCCTTGGGCGAAAAGGCTCGTTGGAGTGCCGTAACGCAATTTTTTGCGGGTTTTTGAGAAAAGAGACCTTTAAATTTCAAAATTCAAGTGCTATCTTTGGGGCTCCCTATGGGGTATCGTCAAGTGGTAAGACAACGGATTTTGATTCCGTTATTCGTTGGTTCGAGTCCAGCTACCCCAATAGGTTTTTTTTAACTGGAGAATTCCATGGAATTAACAACACTCAAAGCAACCTCGAGAGTATCGGGCGCATCGCGCAATGTAGCGCGTTTGCGTAAAGCTGGACAAGTTCCGGCTATCTATTATGGTAAGGGTTTGGAGTCTGTGAGCATTAGCGTTAGCGCTATTGAACTTCGCAAGGTCCTCGCCCCAGGCAAGCGTTACACGCTTTTGGATCTTGAGATCGATGGCAAGGCAGGCAATCCGGCTTTGGTTTATTCGTTCCAAAAAGATTGCATTACTCAAGCGATCACACATATCGATTTTTTGAAGATCGATGAGACGACTCCAGTGACTGTTCGTATCCCTGTGGTTCTCTCCGGTATTCCGGTAGGTGTTAAGAATCAGGGCGGTATTTTCTCTCAAGAGAATCGTTATATCAAGCTCTCTGTGGTTCCAGGTAAAATTGCCGCAAACCTCTCCTTGGATGTTTCTGATTTTAATGCAGGGACGACTTTCTATGCTAAGGATTTTAAGCTTGGCGAAGCAACCCTCGTTTCTCCAGCTCGCACGGTGATTTTTACGATTTCGACCAAGTCTAAGGCACTCAAGCAAGATGCTGCTGCCGCTGCTGCTGCGCCTGTTGCTGCTGCACCTGCCGCTGCACCTGCTGCGACTCCTGCTGAAAAGGGCGATAAATCTGAAAAGGCTAATAAGAAGTAATCGCTTTTGGTTTTTTTATGGAAAAGCTCGCCTCAGTGCGGGCTTTTTCTTTTAGGGCCATTTTAGATTTGAAAAAAAGTTTAATTTTGTGCAGAGGTTTTTATGTATCTCATTATCGGACTCGGGAATCCGGGAAGTAAATACGAGCATACGCGTCATAACTTAGGTTTTATGGCTCTAGACTGTCTTGCAGATTCCTCCCTCCCTTGGAAATCCGAATATAAAGCGTTGACTCAAAAGCTTCGTTGGGGTGGTCACGAAGTGGTACTTGCGAAACCCCAGACGTTTATGAACTTGAGTGGTGAAGCCGTTCAGGCCTTGATGAGTTGGTATAAAGTTCCCGTGACGAATGTGATTGTGATGGTGGATGATGTGACACTAGATTGTGGTCGCGTGCGCGTGCGCGGGAAAGGGAGCCATGGAGGTCAGAATGGGCTCCGCAGTATCATCGAAAAAGTGGGCGATGCATTCCCGAGAATTCGGATTGGCGAAGGAAAATGTCCTCCGTGCTGGGAAATGTCGGATTGGGTGCTTTCCAAAGTATCGAGTGAAGATAAGATTGCTCTAAAACCTGTTTTTAAACATATACCTGCCATTGTGACGTCCTTGATGAATGAGGGCGTAGAAGTTTGTATGGGTCGCTACAATGGCCCGTTAGCGGAATAATTACTATCTTTACCCTAATGCGGGGACCTCTGGAAAAAGTTTATTTTTTTAGATGTTCCTGAAAATTCCACTGAGAGCACTTATGAATCCTGAAGTGAATACCTTGCTCGAATTGGATCGGTTAGAAGTAAGCCGATTGAATTTGGAGTGTGCTCAGGCTTCTTTATCCAGTAAAATTTCTGAAAAGCAATCCATTTTGGCTTCGGCTCTTGCTGATTTAACGGATAAAAAAAATATTGTGGAAGCTTCTGAAAATGCGCTTTATGCTTTTTCTGGAAGAGTCATCATGGATACGGGTCGCATTAATCGGTTACAGAGTCTTTCTCTGGAAAATGTTTCTCAGAAAGAATATGAAACCATGCAAGCCGAACTGTTGACTTATCAAGAACGGATTCGTCATTCTCGAGAGGAACAGTCAAGATTGCGGGGAATGCTCCCCAGTATTCGTGCAGAGCTTGAATTCATTCGTGCTGATTTTGATCGTCTTGAAGAAGTGTTACTTCCAGAAATGGAAACATTGAAAACCGAGCTCGCTGAGTGTATTGTAAAAATGAATCAAACGGCAAATGATATTGTGACTTTGCGAGATCAACTTCCTGTTGCGGATGCTTCTGCTTGGGCTCTGTGTGTACAATCCCGTGCAGCCTTGGTTCGCAAAGGGGATCGGACAACCTTTCTTTCTGAGATGTCACTAGGGGAGGATTCTTGCAAATTTTGTTTTGTGAATTTACCCAAACAATTTTTGGTAGATCTCAGCCAGTGTAACTCTTATTTGGAATGCCCCAATTGTGGGTGCTTTCTTGTATTTAACCCTAAAAAAGTCGTGAGGAAATAATGATAATTTTAAAAGAAGCTCTGACTTTTGATGACGTTCTGCTTGTTCCGGGCGAATCAGAAGTCTTGCCTAGTAATACCGACTTGAGTGTTCAGCTTGCCCCTAATATTAAACTCAATATTCCAATTATAAGTGCCGCAATGGATACTGTGACGACAGCTCCTTTGGCTATTTCTTTAGCTTTGCAGGGCGGCATCGGTGTGATTCACAAAAATATGTCGATCGCTGAGCAGGCTGCAGAAGTTCGTACGGTGAAACGTTGGCAGTCCGGTATTGTTTTTGATCCCGTGACATTGGATGAAGATCAACCGGTGAGCGATGCTATCGCCATGAAGGCGCGTATTCAAGTGAGTGGATTCCCGATTCTTTCTAAAGGAAAGCTGGTGGGGATGCTCACGAGTCGTGACCTCCGGACTATCACTGATTTTTCAGTGAAAATTAAAGATGTCATGATAAAGGATCTCATTACAGCGAGCCCCAAGGTAAGCCTTGTGAAGGCTAAGGAATTGCTGAATGCGAACCGCATTGAAAAATTGCCATTGGTCGATTCTCAGCGAAACTTGAAGGGCCTTATCACGCTAACAGATATTTTAAAGCGCGAAAGCAACCCTGCGGCGAGCCTCGATAAGAATGGACAGTTGCTGGTGGGTGCTGCC
>MNYL01000177.1 GCA_001873075.1 Fibrobacteres bacterium CG2_30_45_31
CTAAGCCTAGTGGGTCTTGCGTCCGCATCTCCTCCATCCGCAGCGACGGGGAAAAGCTATTACGGTCCTGCAAATACGATTGCAACCATTACAGCAGCCAAGGCGTTTGCTTTAGGAGCCATTGTCTTTTATGAACGCGGAGAAAAAACCTATGCAAGTGAGTTATATACGGCTGCAACAAAAGCTTGGACTTGGGCCAACGCGCATCCCGATTCTCTTTTTCATAATAATTCGTCCACTAATGGTTCCTCAGGTTTAGGCGCTGGAGACCAGGAAGATGAAACGGATTATACGCGGCTTGGCCATTTTATGAACGCGGCATTATACCTGTACGCCTACACCGGGCAAGCCGATTATTTGTCTGTTTTTGAAAGCCAGTACGAGGATCTCCCTCTCTTTGCTTGGACCAATTACATGGATCAGTACCGTATTGCTCAAAATATAATGTTGTATCGGTATGTGAAAATGCAGAATGTCTCCAGCACCGTACAGGGGGAGGTGAGTGCCGCATTGGAATTGGCAATTAATAAGTCAGCAGATTTTGCAGGAAAAATAGGGGCGGATGGTTATCGATCTTTCATCAAAGACTATAACTGGGGATCCAATTCCTATAAGAGCAACTATGGCTTGATTTTGAATGAAGCGGGCAAGACGGATGCCGCCGAGGATTATCTCCACTATATTCATGGGGTGAATCCTTTCTCGATGGTATATCTCACTAACATGAATGCTTTTGGTGCAGGCAATAGCGTGACTCAGATTTATCATACCTGGTTTGCGGACGGCAGTGCGAAATGGGATGCGTATGGCGTTTCGACCTTTGGTCCTGCGCCCGGATATTTGGCGGGTGGAGCTAATTCTTCTTACACATGGGATGCTTGCTGCGATAATCAAAGTTGTGGGGGAGCAGAAAATAACGCGAAATGTACTGCTGAGACCGTTCCTATCGGGGAGCCGGATGCCAAGATGTATAAGGATTTCAACACGAATTGGCCGCTGAATTCCTGGTCGCTTACGGAGCCTTCTTTGGGTTACCAGGTGGCTTATGTTCATCTCCTTTCCAAGTTTGTGGAACCGAAGGGAACCATTCAGGGAATCAAGAGCAAAAATCAGCCTTCAACTCTAAAAGGCATCAATGTGAGTGCTGTGGGGAATACTTTGCATATCTATAGCTCTGTGGGCTCTGTGGAAAAGGTTCATGTGTACGATGTTCAGCAACGTCTCGTGGCTTCAAAAAATGGAGCGGACGCTGAAATGGAAATCTCAGTGGCAAAGCTCCCGGCAGGGGTCTATTTTGTCCGTGTTCAGACCGGAAGCGGAATTGCTGTTCAACGAATCATCCGTTGATTTTCTAAATTAAGGCGAGAAGTTCTCGCCTTTTTTTGTCTATGGAGATTTGAATGAAAGCTGAATGTGAAAAGGAAACTGAAAAGACCCCTGAGTTTATGAAGGTCGCAGAAGAATACCTTACGAAAAACCGTCGCCTCTTTTTGTGGGGTGCAGTAGATGATGAAAGCGCGCAAAGTCTTGTGAAGCGCATGCTTTATCTGGATTCCTTGAATCATGAAGATATTGTCTTGTTTATCAATAGCCCGGGTGGTGTTATTTCGAGTGGCCTTGCTATTTATGACTGTATGAATGCCATTCAGAGCGATGTGGTGACAGTGTGTTGTGGACAGGCGGCCTCTATGGGAGCGGTCCTTTTGACTGCGGGGACCAAGGGCAAGCGTTACGCGTGGCCCAATGCCCGCGTTTTGATTCACCAGCCGCTCATTCAGGGCGAAATGGTGGGTCCTGCGAGTGACATCCAGATTCAGGCAGAGGAAATGCTCCGCATTCGTGGGATTACAGGGAAAATACTTGCTGACCAAAGCGGAAAAACCGTGGAACAGATTGAACGCGATACGGAACGCGATAATTTTATGTCAGCGGAAGAAGCGGTGACGTACGGCCTTGTAGATAGCGTGAAGAGTTTTCTGTAATGGGTTTATTGTCTGTCATTAAATCGGGGCTTTCTAAAACTCGAGAAGCGATTCTTGGAGAGTTGAAAGGGATTGTCGGTGCAGGAAAAGTCACCGATGAAATGCTGGAGCAGCTTGAAGAGCATCTAATCAAAGCGGATGTCGGCACAGAAGCCGCTTTTTTGCTCACGGATGCTTTGAGGGAAAATGCCCTCGGCAAATCGCTGTCACAAGAAGAAATTCTGAAAATACTTCGCTCTGAAGCGGAGCGTTTGTTGGTGGATCCACCTCCGTTTAAGGTGCAGGGGAACCCGCATGTGATTTTGATTATAGGAGTCAATGGCGCTGGCAAAACCACCACTATTGGTAAATTGGCGAAGCGTTTCCAAAGCGAAGGTCACAAGGTACTTATCGCTGCGGGGGACACTTTCCGTGCCGCAGCTATTGAGCAACTGGAAGTCTGGGCGGAACGTTCGGAGGCGGAATTTGTGCACCACCAAGAAGGTTCGGATCCGGCGGCGGTTGCTTACGATGCGTGTGAGGCGGCAAAGGCTCGTGGCTGTGACATTGTTATCATTGATACGGCGGGTCGTTTGCACAATAAAGATTATTTGATGGAAGAACTGCGGAAAGTTGTCCGGGTCATGAAAAAACAGGATGAAGCCTATCCCCACGATATTTGGCTTGTGATCGACGGTAATACCGGTCAGAATACGATTAGTCAAACAAAAATATTCCATCAGAGCTTTCCTTTAACGGGTCTCGTGGTCACTAAGCTTGATGGTACTGCTCGCGGTGGTTCCTTGCTCGGTATTGCGAGTGCTTTGAAAATCCCAATTTGCTGGGTCGGTATGGGAGAACGTATAGACCAGCTCGTTCCTTTTAGTAAACAGGAATATGTGGATGGACTTTTTGAAAATGCGTTGGACATTCAGGAGTAGACTCTTTCTCGGGAGTCTTTTTCTTTTTCTCAGCGCGTGTGTTGAGAATGGTTCGACTGTTTCTGAAAACTTTGTGAATGCCTACATCGAACTTCGAGTGGTATCCAGAGAATATGGAGAAATTTCTCCCGATGGTCGTATTGCGCGCACAGAAGTCTTAAAAAAATACGGCTATACAAGAGCTTCTTTTGAAGCAGAAGCAGAAAACATCAAGCGCGATCCTGATTTGTGGGAGCCCTTTCAAATAGCGGCCGTTGCTCGCATAGATTCTTTAGTGGGAAAGCACACGAGGCAAAGAAATGAGGGAGGGGAAAGACATCATGTGAAATTCCCTCAGAACAGAAAGCCACTACACGATATCAACCAAATGCATTCTCCCCTGCGTCCTAAAAAAGAGGTTCATCCATGAAACATTCTGTCCTCGTAATTTCTTTGCTAATGTATCTTGGTTTTACTTCTCCGGTATTATGCGCAAATGATTCTCCCATTCGCTGGGAATCTTATTCAGAAGCTTTGAAAACAGCAGAAAAAGATCACAAACTCATCTTTGTGGACATCTATGCCGATTGGTGTGTTCCTTGTCGGATAATGGAATCCAACGCTTTTGCAGATAAAAATGCGGCAAAAATTTTAAATACGCGGTTCCATCCCGTGAAGTTAAATGTGGATTCGAAGGATAGCATTCTGTGTGATCATAAGAAGAATACACCAGAACGTTGTTTTTTTGATGTTTGGGAGCTGAATGGAGTTCCTTCTTTTGTGGTGATTGCCCCGAGTGGGCTCACGGTTTTAACATTGACACAAACGCTAGAAGCTGATGATTTGCGCTTGTTGCTTTTCCAATTTTTAGAAAAAGAAAAGGAGTGGATATCGAAATGAATATGTTTCCTGTCGAAATAGCATTTTGGATCACTCTATTTTTATTGCTTCATTGTTATGTGATTTTTCCAGTTACACTTCCTTTTTTAAGTGAAATATTTAAGCGTAAACAGGTTCCTACTTCGAATGAACCTTTTCTTCCGAAAGTGAGCATTTTAGTTTCCGCTTACAATGAGGCGGAAATTATCGAAAAGAAATTGAAAAATTTTTTAGAGCTTGATTATCCTAAGGAATTGTTGGAAATACTCGTCGGTGATGATGGTTCTGTGGATGCGACCGCGGAAATCGTTTCGCGTTATGCGGATCAAGGGATCATATTAATTAAGGCTCACAAAAATGCAGGCAAAGCCGCCATGCTCAATCGTCTTCAGAAAGAAGCTCATGGTGAAATTCTTGTATTCTGCGACGCCAACACCATGTTTTTTCCCAATGTAATTCGCAAATTGGTAGAACCTTTTCGGGACAGAAAAATAGGTTGTACCTGTGGCCATTTAATTCTCTCCGATAGTAGTGACAGTTTACTGGGTCAGGGAGAAAGCTCCTATTGGGATTTGGAATCCGAGATAAAAAAATTTGAAGGAATTTTGGATTTGCTCATCGGAGGCAATGGCGCACTGTATGCCATTCGCAATGATTTATTTACTTCACTACCCACGAAAAAAAGTATAATGGATGATTTTTTTATCACGGTGAAAATTCTCCAAAAAGGATTTTTTTGCACTTTTGTTTCTAGTGCTATTGGCACAGAAAAGACGTCCAAAGAAGGCGTTGGCGAATATCGTCGAAAGATTCGTATTGGACGTGCGAATTACAATTATCTTTTTTCCTATTTGCCGCTATTGAATCCTTTACGTCCTTTGCTTGCTTATCTGTTTTTTTCTCACAAATTATTGCGTTGGTTTACGCCACACCTCTGTATACTTTTGATTGTTTTTAATGCGATTTTACTCGCTACAGGGAAACCGATTTTCTTTGTCTCTTTTATTTTGTCATTACTCGTTATTTTTCTTTCAGTTTCCAAATTATCGCGGAGTGCGTATTATTTTCTTTCTATGAACACGGCGATGTTTAAGGGTTTCTTTCTGTCCTTTAAACGAGAACGCAGCGGTGGTTGGGCAAGAGAGGCTCGTGGTGACGATAGGGGGCCATCCTCTATGAAAGTGCTCCCATGGCTGACGGCTGCTATTTTAGGCCTCTCTGGGGCCTTTTCTACAGCCGAGGCGGGCTTCACTGCGGATTTTACGATCGGGTCTTTAAACCCCACAGAAACCATAAAAGATTGCAACCTGGATTTAGTCGGCCATTGGTGGTTTCCGGCCGATGAAATGGTTTTTGGGGGCGTTGGTGTAGGTTACGAAACTATAGACGGCATTGATTTGGTGCCAGTGATTGGTAGCTTGTGGGTTCGGTTACCCATTGGACGACAAGTCCTTCCTGTGGTCACTGCAGACTTTGGTTATGCGTTTGGAGAGGATGCCCAGATGCTTTGGAAAGTCGGTGGTGGTTTCGATATTAAGAATGGAAAAAATTCTTCGATACTGCTGTTAGGAGGGTATCAAGAATTACGCAAATATGGCAATTTCATATATCTGCGCGCAGGCCTACTGCTTGAATTGTAGTGGGTTGAACCTGCGTGCGACGTCCGCCGCATCAGGTCCACTTCTTTAGTTTACAGTCAATTCTTCTTCAGCAATATTCAGGCTCATCACAATTTCGAGTGCTTCAGGCTCTTCAGCAAAATCGATAATCAATCCGACTCGTTTGCTTTCATCGCGCTGCTTTTCGAAATGAACGATGTCGTAGATTTTCATGCTGATTGTCGCGGCTTCAGTGATAGGGATTTCAAGTGTCATGCCCTTATTAATAGGGCCTTCGATCACTTTGCCTTTAAAAACGAGGCTTTTTTCGTCTTCCCCGAGGGAGGTTTTTTTTACATGAAATTTCGGCATGTCTCTGTTTTGAAATAGAAAAGGTTTAAAAGAAAATAAAACAACAGGCAAAAAGTTAAATTTTTTTCGTATGGTCCTGCGCATCGGTCGTATCCCTTTTCTTGTTTGCGCCCCCTTCTTTCACGATTTTCTTGGAAAAGAGACTAAGTACCCCAGTTATTCCTTTGTAGAGGGTCCTCCAAGTGCACTCGTTTCGCTGTTAAGGGTGGGTGAAATCCATTTGGCTCCGGCCTCATCCATAGGCTATGCCCTAACTCCAGAGAAATTTGTCCTTGCCCCTGACTTGTGTACCTCGTGCAAACTGGAGGTCCGGTCTGTGAAATTATTCTCCCACTATCCCTTTGAGCAATTGTCTTCGCGGCGAGTACACTTGACTACGCAGAGTCGAACTTCTGTGGCTCTTGTTCAAATTTTGGCGGAGCTTCGGTATCAGGTGCGGCCAGAGTTTGTCTCTAGTGTCCCCTTTGATTCAACCTTTGATGCCCGTCTGTTGATTGGCGATGAAGCCTTGTTAGAAGACGTGGCGGGGACATTTGAATTCAGTTATGACCTCGCCTCCCTGTGGTTGGATTGGCAGGGGCTTCCTTTTGTTTTTGGTGCCTGGAGCATTCACCGTTCCGCATTAACGTCTGAGTATCGCTCAGAGCTCGATGCTTTTCTTGATGATGTGACTTTGTCGGTAACGCATTTTAAAGAAGATCGCAAAGCCTCTTTAACCAAATGGCTTTCTTACTACCCAGTGGCACTTTCTCAAAAAATTATGGAGAATTATTACAACGTAATAGACTATTCCTTCACAGATGATCGGAAATTATCTCTTTCTTTGTTTTTTTCGCTTTGTTACAAAATGGGTTTTATTCCTCAAAATCCACAACTTGTTTTTTTGTAACCTTGAATCTAGCGCGAAATCAGAACCTTGTAAAATTTTGAAGAGCCCCTTTCCAAATCTTTTAAGGAGAGGCTATTTTTCCCGCTGAATGAAATTCGATTCATTTGTTTGTAATTTCGATAGATTGTGTTTGTGCTCGCGAAGGCAAGAAAGGATGGAATAAAAATGGCTGAGGGTAAGATACTAGTCGTGGATGATAATCCCACGAATTTACAGGTTGTCGGAGATTTTTTGAATGAAGCGGGTTATGTAGCCTCTTTGAGCAAATCAGGGGAAGCCGCTCTTAAATTTCTGGAGACAAAACATGTGGATTTGGTTATCCTGGATGTGATGATGCCAGGGATGAATGGGTACGAAACGTGTGCTCAAATTCGCAAAAGATTCCCCATCGATGATCTCCCTATTATTTTCTTAACGGCTCGCGAAGATGCAAAAAGTGTGATCGAAGGTTTTAATGTGGGTGGTTCTGACTTTGTTTGTAAAAATTTTGTCCCCGAAATTTTACTCGCCCGTGTTGCTGTACATATTCGCATGGCGCAGACTCTCCGTACGATTAGAGAAATTTCGCTGACCGATGATTTGACTCAAACATACAATCGTCGTCATGCCATGTTCACGCTCCGCGAATGGTTCGCTCGCTGCACACGTTACGGAACTCATTTTGCGTTGATTTATTTGGATCTCAATGATCTTAAAAGAGTCAATGATAGGCACGGGCACCAGGCGGGTGATTTAATGCTTCGTTCTGTGGTGGCGGGTATTAAAAAGGTCCTTCGCGAATCCGATATGCTTTTTCGTATGGGGGGTGATGAATTTATGGTTCTTTGCCCAGATACAGATAAAGACGGGGCCTTAATTTGTGTGGATCGTATGTCCGAAGCGGTGAAACCCATTACGATTGTAGATCAGACCGCAAGTTTTGCTTACGGTATCGTCCACTCTACCGATAACTACAAACAAATGGATGACATGCTCCATGCGGCAGACGATGCCATGTATATCTGTAAAGCCAGAATGAAAATGTAAAGCTTTTTTATTGCTTTGCTTTTTTGACGGCAGCTAAAAAGAGCTTTAATTTTTCTTCAATTAAATTCCACTGGTGTTTGCGCATCCAGAGAGGCTTAAAGATGCTACCACCAAAAGCGACCAAATTGGCTCCCGCCTCAAGATAATCCTGAACATTATTTTCGCTAACACCTCCGCAGGCAAGCAGAGGAACATCACGGAAGGGGCCTCGTAGGTCGCGAATGTAGGAAGCTCCTCCCACGGCGTTAATGGGAAAAATTTTCACACAGGTGGCTCCCAATTCAAATGCCGTTTGTACTTCGGTAGGGGAAAGCGCTCCTGGAATAATCGGAAGGTTCGCTGCAACAGAACGTTGAATGACAGCAGGGAGTGTACTCGGGGCGACCATGAATTCTGCGCCTGCATTTTTCGCGAGATCAAAATCTTGAATGGTGCGGACCGTGCCTGCACCCACCATAATGCCTAAAGAAGAACATGCGGCTTTGAGTCTTTCAATAATGAAGGGCGCATTAGCGGTATTCATGGTGACTTCGATGGCCTTGAGACCTGCTTTTGATGCGGTGTTCGCGCAGGCCATTTCTTCGCCTTCTGGGATGTCTCGAAGAATACCAATGACGGGGATATCTTTTAAAAAGTTAAGCATATATTCAAAGTAGAAAAAACGCTGAAATTTGAATTTATAGGGGCTGTTTTATTTAGTTTAATCGATATGCAACCAATATTACGCTTGACTTCCATTACGATATGCAATTTACGTTCCATCCGTCGCGAAACTTTTCCTTTGAGCAATTTTACCGCTTTAATCGGGTATAATAATGCCGGCAAAACAAATATTTTAATGGGAATTCGTTGGCTCCTTCGACGATTTTCATTAGATGTTTCCTTTTTTGATGACACGAACCAGCCAGTGGAAGTGGATGGTCTTTTTGAAGGGATCTCTGAATCGGTATTGGATCGTCTCCCCGAAGATCAGATCGGCTTAATTAAACCGTATTTGAGAGATGGTGCTATTCGTGTACAACGTTGTCAACGTGTTCCAGGAGATAATCCTGAGAATGTAGAATTCTGGGTTTTGGATTGGGGTGAGGAAGGAAAGAAAAAAAAGGGCGAGTGGGTTCAAGCGCCCTATGGTTTTGAAGCCGCCTTTTCGCGCATATTCCCATCACCTATTCAAATATGGGATTTTGAAGGGGATCAGGCTTTCACTAAAATTCTGCATGAAATTTTTAAACCCCTCGAACGCCGCTTCAGCAAAGAGTTTAACGAACTTATTAAAAAATTTTATGACCTGCTCGCTCCAGGAAGCGAGACTCGGGCAGAGGAACTTTCCGATTTTGAGCGGGGCGTCAACGAAAAATTAAAACCGCTTTTTCCTAGCGTTAATGTAAAACTCGATATTCCTTCGCCTACTTTAGAGTCGTTCTTGATGGCTGCAACTTTGAGTGTTATGGATGAGGATGATGGTTTTGAACGCAATATTCAGAAGATGGGTGCGGGTTCTAAACGCGCAATTCAAATGGCACTCGTGCGCTATCTTGCGGACACGAAAAAACATCACAACAATCATTACGGGCGTCGCACATTATTCCTGATCGATTCCCCAGAACTTTACTTGCACCCGCAGGCAGTAGAATTGGTGCGTGTAGCGTTAAAGGCACTTTCCAAAGAAGGTTACCAAGTCGTATTTGCCACGCATTCCGCACAAATGGTCACGAGCGAAGATGTGAGCACTTCACTTTTAATTCGCAAAAATCGTGAACGCGGTACTTTTATGCGGAAAAGAATGGAAGATGCGGTGCGTTTGGTGGTACAAGATGCGCCTTCGCAATTGCAAATGTTGTTTTCTTTAAGCAACAGTAATGAACTTCTTTTTGCAGATTATGTGTTACTCACGGAAGGGAAGACGGAGTGGCGTGTACTACCGGCATTATTTGAAAAGATGACAGGACAATCTTTCGCGCTGATTAAATGTGCTTTAGTGCGACAAGGGGGTGTGAGCAACACGCGCAAAAGTATGCAAGTTCTCACCGCCATGGATATGCCTGTACGCTCCATTGTAGATTTGGATTATGCGTTTAATAATGCTGTCAACGATGGTTTTCTGGATTACCATGATGAAGATATTGAATTTTGTAAAGGACTTTTCCGGGAACTTTCTTTGCAGGAGAAACTCCGTTTGGTGAACGGTCTCCCCGTCAGTCGACATTCTCGTATTTCCGCTTCAGAGGCTTACGCGATGATGGCGGCCTTGCCAGAAGCTCGTGAACATTTGGAAAACATACACATCAAGCTTCGCAAAAAAGGCATTTGGGTGTGGACTCGCGGAGCCATTGAAGAGCATTTGGGACTTGAAGGCAAAAATGAACAGGCTTGGAGTAATTTTATTGAGCGTGTTCGAAGTGGTAATCCTAAATCTTTTTTACCAGACTACGAAAACATTGAATCTCTATGCGAATGGATTATCGAAGGGAGCCCAGAACACTAGGGCTTTTACAACAAATAATCTGATTTGATGTGGCGCATACTTTCGAACAAATTCTGCTTGAGAGTGGAATTTCCTTGCGTGAGGCTTTTGATTTCTTCACGTATTCTTTTGCGATGACTATTGTTGCTAAAGTTACAAGTACATGTAAATTGAGAAAGCCCTGCATCCTTAATGTAGGCGCGAAGTTCTTCCTCTTCGCAGTAACATAAAGGGCGAATAATACTGATCGGATATTTTTCGTAAGAGACGAGGGGAGGCATTCCTGAGATTTCCCCTTTGTAAAGCATATTCATCAAAAGGGTCTCCACAATATCGTCCATGTGATGCCCGAGAGCGATCTTATTGAAATTATGCGTTCTTGCGAACTCTAGGAGTTCTAAACGTCTTTGCGTGGAACACCAGTAGCAATTGAGCTTAAAACCCTCTTGGAGGCGCCTTTCAACGCCAATATCGAGGTAATAGAAGGGAATGTCTAATTGCTTTTCAAGATTTTTGATAAACACGCGAGGCGAAGGGTCGGCAAAATCGCTTTGAATATGAACGGCTCCCAATTCGAAATGAGGCCCCGTTTTGCCGCGGCGATTGTTGAGTTCCAAAAGTAGCGTCGTAGAATCTTTTCCACCACTGACTCCTACGAGAACACGATCCCCTTCTTCAATGAGTGGAAAATCGTGAAGGGCTTTGGTGATTTTTTTATTGATTCGTCTGCGAATAAGAGAGGCCATAAGAGTGATACAAAAAAGAGCCCTTTCGAGCTCTTGTGTTTTTGAAAATTGTGAACAAACTCAGTCGTCAACAAGACGAAGCGGCATGAGTAAGAAAGTAAAGTCAAGTCCTTCACCCACGGGTTCGATAATGCAGGCGCCTACGGGGCTGTTCATTTTAAGGAGCACTTCTTCCGAGGGACACATTCCGAGAATTTCGGATAAGTACTGACCGTTGAAGCCGATGCTAAAGGAGCCTTCGCCGTTGTGTGTCACGGCAAGAGCTTCGGTAGAATCGCCACCGACATTGGGGTCGTTTGCACTCAAATCGAGTTGGTTGCCTTCGAACTGAAGACGAATCTGACGAGTGCGTGCATTGGCCATGGAGATGACGCTACGGATCTTGTTCAAAAGATCCGTTGTGTTTGCCTGAACGGTGCGTTCAAACTTCAGCGGAATAACGTTTTCATATTTCGGATACGGACCTTCGATCAATTTGGAAATGACCTGAACGCCGTCGCTGCTGAAAAGAACATGCGTGGAGGAAATATGAATTTCCAATGTGGCATCGTTCGAAATGGCGCGGAGAACATGTTGAATCGCTTTCGGAGGAATGATGACACCACGAGTCAGCGTTGCATTTTCCTGATCAATAAAGGCCCGACCTAAACGATGGCCATCGGTAGCGACCATGGTGAGCTTGCCTTCTTTCGTTTCCAGAAAAACACCGTTCAGAGTCATGCGAGTCGTGTCGTTCGAGGTCGCAAACAATGTCTTGTCGGCAAGGAATGCCAATTCGCCCTTTCCGAGCTGAAGGGTATCGCCTTCCGTAACTTCTGGGAACGGAGGAAAATCGCTTGCATCAAAGCCCGTGATTGTCGCCTTTCCTTTGTCACTCCAACGAATGGTGGTGAGATAATCCTGTACATCAAAAGAGATCGTTGTGATTTTAGGGTCAACGAGGCTTTTAATTTGTTCAGAAAGTTTGCGTGCGTTGACGACAACCGCGCCGTCCCGCTCGCCTTGAACTTCAATTTGAACTCGGATGCCCAAATCAAGATCCGTAGCGCTAATCTCTAAGAAATTACCTTCAAGACGTAGCGAAAAATTGTTCAGAATCTGAAGCGTGGATTTATTAGGTACCGCGCTGAGTGCTGATTGAAGGGCATCTTGTAAAGTCGATTTAGTGACTTGAAATTTCATTTTATCTCAATTCCTTTCTTAAGTTGCATTCCGAGCCATAATATAGGCGATCCAAGCGACGACAGCAACAACCGCTAGAACAATGATAACAACGTTATTCAAATTTTTCTTTTTCTTTGGAACAAAATTTTTGGCATTTTGCTTTGACTTTCTACGCTCACTACGGCTCATAAAAGAATCTCCATTGTTTTGTGATGTAAAAACTACTATTTTAAGAGGCATCTAGGAGATCCATTATGTCCGAAACACCGCTAAATAAGCTTAAGAATGGTGCTCTCAACTGCGCTTCAGCGGTTCTTTTGCGCGTAGATCTCGTTGCGGAGCAGTCTCGGTTGAAGTCAAAGTACGAGTCTCTGGGGAAGCGTTTGTTGCGTTCCCTTCAAGAAGGGTCTTTGGAGACCTTGAAAGAGGACGTTGCTGTGGTGGAGCTTGTTGGCGCCATTGAAGAAAATAAAGCACGCATTCGTGATCTAGAAAGACGCTGTCAAAAAGGATTATTCTCCAGTAGTGAAAAAGATTGACATTCATCTCTTTTCTGAGAAAACGGATCGGCCTAAGATCGTCCGCGTTTCTTTGTTGCGCCCCCTGTGGTGGATTGTTGGAAGCTTTGTGGCAATTGGCGGATTTTTCTGGTTTTCTCCTTTAGAACTGTGGGAGAAAGTAACAGATGGTCATATTTTTGAACTGTACAAGCAGAATCAGGATATCCAAGAAACCATCTCGAATATCAAGAAAACCACCCACTCGATAGAAAAACAAATGAAGGCCTCTACCTCCCTTCGTGATAGTGCGGTGCATATGGGGGGGATTTACGTCCCCGCGGTGAAGGGGAAAGAGCCTCTGAAAATAAAGGGTTCCCCTTCATTTAGTGAAACCTACAAGACATTTCGCAATTTGCGCGATTCGCTTTTGGCAAATCCAGAACGCGCGGAAGCGTTGCCATTGTTGCATCCACTGAAGAAACATGAAAATATTATAAACCATTTTGAATTGGTTTACGATCACTTTACGGAACAGGTATTACCCCATCGTGGTGTTGATTTTTCAGCCGAGGTCGGTGACACGGTGATCGCTCCAGGGGCTGGGGTGGTTATGGATGTTCGCACTCATCGAGGCCTAGGGCTTTCTCTTAAAATTGAGCATACAGACAAAGTGAAAACGTTTTATGCTCACTTAGATCGAGTGCTGGTTTCTCCGGGAACTCATGTGAAACGCGGAGCCCCGATTGCCCTTGTGGGGAAGAGTGGTCGCACCACAGGCCCAAGTTTGCATTATGAAGTTCGGTATGATGGGCAACCTATAAATCCAGAAGATTATTTTATTACTCCGTGAGGCTTTTTGAATACAGCTCCTTTTGAACAAAACATCATTGCGATGGTATGGGATTTTGATAAAACGCTTATCAGCGGGTACATGCAAGAACCTTTGTTTAAGCGTTACGGAATAGAAGGGAAGACTTTTTGGAATGAGGTGAATCGACTCGGCGCTTACTATGCAAAGCGTGGAATACAAGTGAATCGCGACACGAATTATCTTAATCATATTTTGACCTATGTCAAAAGCGGTCTGATGAGAGGTCTTTCTAACCGGATTTTACGCGAATGTGGTGCCGAGCTCCACTTTTACCCGGGGCTTCCTGAACTGTTACCTTCAATCAAACTTCTCATTGAACAGAACCCTCTCTACCAAACATTAGGAATCCGGCTGGAGCATTATGTGGTGAGTACGGGCTTTGCTGAAACGATTCGCGGAAGTGCCGTGGCCCCTTATGTGGATGGTATTTTCGGCTGTGAGTTTATTGAATCCCCAGCGCCCCCTGGTTTCAAAGATGATATGAATATAGAGGAAGAAGCGGAGATTTCTCAGATTGCGAGTGCCCTCGATAATACCTCTAAAACGCGATTCCTATTCGAGATCAATAAGGGTGCGAATAAATATCCTGGCACCATCGATGTCAATTCAAAAATTGAAGAAAATAATCGGCGAATTCCTTTCGAGAATATGATTTACATTGCCGATGGGCCTTCTGATGTGCCTGCGTTCAGCATTTTGAATAAATTCGGGGGAACTACTTATGCCATCTACCCCAGCGGGGATCGGGCGGCGTTGAGGCAAGTAGACGCTCTTCGGAGAGAGGGACGCATTCAAATGTTCGGGGAAGCAAATTATTCCGAAGGATCCCTTTCCTGGATGTGGCTAACTGAGCAAGTAGGCCAAATCGCGAATCATTTGGTTCAAAAGCATGTGACAAATGTCCGCCAAAGCGCTTCCGTTCCTCCTTCGCATCTCAACAGTTAATCCACAATACTATATTTGTGAATCTTGGGTTTTTTCTTTGAAACCCAAAGATTTTTGTACCTCTAGGAGTTTTAATGTCAACACAAAGTTCCAAGCGCGGCATTTTGATTAGTATGACACCTTATGAAAAACGAATAGCCATCATGGAAGATGGTGAACTCGTGGAACTTGTTGTGGAGGGCGTGACATCTAATCGCGTTCTCGGCAATATTTATAAGGGTGTTGTCCAAAAAGTGCTTCCTGCGCTGAAAGCTGCTTTTATTGATATCGGTCTGGAAAAGGCCGGTTTTTTACACCAAGATGATGCTGTGGATCGTAATTTGTCCCTTCGCCGTGAATTTGGAGATGGAGAGGATGACGATTCTGCTGAAGAGGCTCTTTCAATTGACGAATTGTTGAAAGAAGGCCAGGAAATCATGGTGCAGGTCATCAAGGAACCCATCAGTACGAAGGGTGCCCGTTTGACCACTCATCTCAGTTTTGCGGGGCGTTTCCTCGTTTGTATGCCAGGCACCAATTTTGTGGGTGTTTCCAAACGCGAACGCGATCCACATAAACGTCGTGAATTCAAGAAAGTCGTTCGCCACTTAAAAGGTCGCGATGTCGGTTATATCGTCCGGACTAACGGTCTTGGTGAATCCGAACTTGAAATCTCCAAACAGATGCGCGATCTTGAAAGCAAGTGGGAGTTGACGAAGCAGAATTTTGAAAATCAAGCGGCGGAAACTTGCATTTATGAAGAATCCGATTCTGTGGATCAAACGATTCGTGAATATTTCAGTGACAACACCGACTACGTTTATGTCGATAGTCGTGAAGAATATTTTGCCATTCGCGAAGAACTTCAGAAACTCTCGTCCGACAAGTTGGACAAAGTAAAGCTGTGGAGCTCTGCGGAAAGTTTGTTTGAGTACTTCAAAATTGAAGATGATTACGCACGATCCTTGCAACGTCAGGTTCCGCTTTCACGGGGTGGAAATTTGGTGATCGATCAAACCGAAGCGTTGGTGGCGATCGATATCAATACCGGACCGAAGGTTCACGGCAAAGATCAGGCAAAGATTATTCTCGAAACGAATATTGATGCTTGCTATGAAATTGCGAAGCAACTGCGTCTGCGCGATGTGGGTGGCTTGATTGTCATCGACTTTATTGATATGGATACCGATGCAGATCGTGACATTGTGTACCAGGAATTCCGTAAGGCCATTCGTCGCGATAAGGCTCCGATTAGCCCCACTCCGATTTCTCAGTTTGGTTTGATGGAAGTAACTCGCAAGCGCGTACGTGCGAATCTCATGACAGAAAAAACGGAGAAATGCCCGGTTTGTGAAGGCTGTGGGCACATCCTCACTTTGGAAACGACGTTATCCCTGATTGACCGCTGGCTTGCCCGCGCTCGCACCAAGGGTCGTTTGCACCGCGTGCAGATGGTCGTAAGTCCTCCGATGGTGGATGTTCTTTGCCGCGATATGGGCCGTATGTTCCATTATCTTGAGTACAAACATGATATTCAGATTGAACTTGTGGAAGATGAACATTCTTACATTAATCAGTTCTCGATGTATGATTTGAAAGGTGAAGAAATCACGGATACATTCAACTTCAGCTGATTTTAAAAAATATTTTGAAAGGCCCTGCATTTACTTGTGGGGTCTTTTT
>MNYL01000091.1 GCA_001873075.1 Fibrobacteres bacterium CG2_30_45_31
CCACCACGGGCATGGCGGGCACCAATTATACGGATGCTGCGGGAACGACTTCTTCTACTTATTCGGTGAGTGCCGAGGCCAATGGTACCGAAGGCACAAAATCAAAAGAAGTGAGCGTCTGGGCCACACAATACAAGACGTTGAAACTGGATCGTCCGGCAACGCTGACGATGCCCGATGCTTCTACTTGCAATTACTCTCCGAATGATATGAGCACTGGTGATTTGGATGGTGATGGGGAGTTGGAATTGATCGTCAAATGGGATCCGAATAATTCAAAGGATAATTCTCAGAGTGGTTATACGGGTAATGTTTACATCGATGCATACAAACTAAATGGCACGAAAATGTGGCGGATTGATCTGGGTAGAAATATCCGTGCTGGTGCCCATTATACTCAATTCATGGTGTACGACTTAGATGGTGATGGTATTGCAGAAGTAGCGATGAAAACGTCTGATGGAACGAAAGATGGTGTGGGAACGGTTATAGGTTCGTCCTCGGCGGATTATCGCACGAGTTCGGGCACTATTATGAGTGGTAACGAATATCTGACGGTTTTTAATGGAACTACGGGAGCGGCGATTACCACGATTAATTATTTGCCGGCGCGTACTGTGCAGGCGATGACGAAAGCGGGCTGGGGAGATGATTATGGTAATCGTTCAGATCGTATGTTAGCGGCGATCGCTTATCTGGATGGGGTACACCCGAGCCTCGTGATGTGCCGCGGTTATTATTCAAAGGCGTATCTTGTGGCTTATGATTTTAATGGCTCGTCTCTTACGCAACGCTGGTATTATAAGAGTGAAACGGATGGGGCTGGCCTTTATGGGGAAGGAAATCATAACTTGAGTGTGGGTGATTTGGATGGGGATGGTTATGATGAGATTGTGTACGGTGCGGCGGCTCTGAATCATGATGGAATGCTTCGCTATCGCACGGGTTTTGGTCATGGCGATGCCATGCATCTTTCCGATATGGATCCGGACAAGGTAGGTTTGGAAGTGTGGGATGTCCATGAGGAGACGGGTTCCTCTTACGGTTATGAACTCCGGAATCAGAGTGGTTCGGTTCTCTTTGGAAGAAAGACTGGTACAGATAATGGTCGCGGACTTGCGGCAGATATTGATTCCACACATCGCGGCTTTGAAATGTGGAGTTCTTCGGGTGCGGGCGTTTACAATGTGAGTGGCGATAGTATTTCTGCGAATAAGCCCAGTATCAATTTTCGTATTTACTGGGATGGGGATTTGTATGATGAACTTTTGGATGGTACTAAATTGGATAAGTGGACGGGCAATGGGACGACGCGGCTTTTGACGATTTACAATTTCAATAATTCTTCGTCGATCAACACTACAAAGGCGAATCCGAATCTCACGGCGGATCTTTTTGGAGACTGGCGCGAAGAAGTGGTTGAATTCAGTGCCGGGGATTCTGCGACCATCAATATTTTTACGACAACGACAGCTTCTCCACACCGCGTTTATACACTCATGCATGACCCTCAATACAGAATGTCCATTGCCTGGCAGAATGTGGCATACAATCAGCCGCCTCACCTGGGTTATTACCTCCCGGATGCGGTGAAGAATGGCATTTCCCAGCCTGATATTTATGTGCCTGGAGGAACGGCACCCCTACTTTCTGTGAGTGGTTCGGCAACACAGTCTGTTTTATTGGGAAGTACTATTTCTACGATCACTTATACTTACACGAATTGCACGAGTGCCTCGGCCACCGGGTTACCCGCAGGGGTGACAGCGATAACCAATAATGGAACCCTCACCATTAGCGGTACGCCGACGGTCAGTGGCTCGTTTAATTACACAGTAACCACAGTGGGGGGCGAAGGGACTGCAGCCACAAAAACAGGAACGATTACGGTTTCGAATATTGTGACTAAGCTGGATGCTTCTGTGGCCACTTCAGGGGATGGCATTACCGAAAGTACAAACTCCGGTTATGAGGTGGGTTCTGGTTACTATAACTTTGCGAATGCTCTGGGAAGCAGTGCACTTTGGACTATTTATTCGACATCAGCTCGTACGGTAACGCTCTTTTTGCATTATTCGAACGGAACCGCAGTCTCCGCAGATCGCGCGGTGGCTTTGATTGTGAATGGTTCTACAGTGGATACGGTGAATTTTGCAGCCACGGCGAATTGGACGACATGGGATTTGGTGTCGGTCACTATTACTTTGGTGGCGGGAGTGAATACGATTTCTCTTACTTCGCTGACTGCGAATGGGGGGGCTAATATTGATTATCTCGGCTTTGATGTGGATGGTATTACTCTGGGTGCTGAACCCCCCACCATTATTCTTCAGGAAAATTTGAATCTGCATGCTTACTGGGCTTCTGCAAATGTCTTTGTGGCTCCTTCCACAGGTATTTTGACCCTCCGCATTTTTGATATTCGTGGCAATCGCATCGCACAAAAGAAGATGAACGTTCATGCGGGCAACAACCAGGTCTCTATGCACAAAGCGGACGCTGGCTTGGGTGTTTACTGGGTTAAGGCGGAATGGAATGGAATATCTGTGGGCACTTTTAAAACGATCGTAACGGAATAGTCTTTAGCGATTGGGTATCTGATGCGAAGCATACTCAGCGATGGGTGTGCTTATCGCGAAAGGAGTTTTGGGATGAGAAAAGGGATCAAAAAAATTGTCTGCTGTCTTTTGGTGAGTCTGCTGTTGGTGCCGCCGACAGTGTGGGCTAAAATTACCGTGTACATGCTGGGGGATTCCACCATGCAGGACTGGAATGCGGGTTATTATCCTAAGCACGGCTGGGGACAGGACTTCCAGTACTTTTTTGATACCAATTATGTGACGGTGTATAATGCGGGTGCAGGCGGAACTTACTCTACAGGCTATTACGCGAATAACTGGCCTGCGGTGAAAGCCAAGCTGAAAGCGGGGGACTATGTGTTTATCCAGTTCGGAGCGAATGATGGTAAATACAAGACGACGGATTCCGCTTATATCGTTTCCATGGGGGCCATTATGACTGAGGCGCGGGCGATGGGGGCTTATCCTATTGGTGTCACATCCATTCGCCGGGCCATTTTTACCAATGCGGATTCCATTTATGAAGCCTGGCATCAGTATCCGGGTTTGATGCGCACTACGGCTGCACAGTATAGCGCGCCTTTGATTGACCTGGATACGCTTTCCCGCGATTTGATGATTCGTGAGGGACAAGCCTATACGCACAATTATTTGATGATGGTACTGGATGCCACGGAGTATGGTAATTACGCTTCGGGGCAAAGTGACAATCTGCATATGCAGCAGACGGGTGCGAACTGGATGGGGCGTATGGCTACGGAACAGTTTCGTTTTCACTCGGATGACAGCCTTCGCGCTTTGGCAAAGTATTTGAAGCCCATGTACCAAGTGAATGTGGTGGTGAATCCTATCGGTGCTGATTCTTTGACTTCCATAAGTACCTATTATCCCCAGGGAATGACGGTCACTTTGAAAACGACTCCGAAGGCGAATGGGGCGGCTTTTAAGGGATGGTATGATGGGAACGGTAATTTGGTGAATACGAACAGTGAAACTACGGTGAAGTCTTCAAAAATAATCACGTTTGTGATGGGCGCGGCTTCTACGCAATATACGGCTGTGTATGAGAACGGTTCTGCTCAGAAGTACACGGGCACGGGGGCGGCGCTTCAGTTTACGTCTTCTGCATCGGTGAAATCATCGTCTTCGGTGGGGGTTACCTCCAGTTCTTCATCGGCGGTTATTGCAAGTTCATCTTCGAGTGAAGCATTCGTGATGAAATTTAAGTCTCTCCTGGATGTCGCCGCCCCCGATTCCTTCAGTGTAGGTACTTGTGACACGAACCACACAGGTTTCATCGGTTCCTGTTTCTGGAATTTTGAAAATGCGCTGGGTTCCACCGCTACGTACAACTTAATTTCGCCTTCCGCGGGTTACATCAATATTGGTGTTATCTATGCTAACGGGGGCACCACGAATCGCGATATGCGTCTTTATCTGGGCGATCATCTCTATGACATGAGTTTTCCTTCGACAGGGAGCTGGGATGTCTGGGACACGGCCTACACCGATCTGGATATCATGAATGGAGAAGGTTCTTTGAAATTCGAGTCTCTCTCTTCCGATGGGGGCCCCAATATGAGTGCATTCGGCTTTGATATGGCGGGGATTACCCGCAAGTCCGGCGGAATGTCTTCTATTGCGGTCCCTGTTGGCATGGGTGCTTTTCGGATGAATGCCGAGATGCTTTATTCTCCGGTGGCAAATACCGTGGATCTTCGCGTTATCAGCCTGAATGGACGTACCATGTTTCAAAAGACTTTGTCTCTCCACGCAGGGGCCAATAAATTTTCTTTG
>MNYL01000234.1 GCA_001873075.1 Fibrobacteres bacterium CG2_30_45_31
ATTTGATCAGGCTAACGTGTAGGTTAATTGCATCGCGAATGTGAATTACCTTTGAAGCGACCCCAGTCGTTACATTTTTCCGGTTATTTATGAGAAGATAGTATAATACCGGAAAAATGTGCAATGAGATTCGAGCGACGTACTGGCAGTTTTACTGCCAGTTGGAGCGGGTTTGCCGCATAGCGGGAAACCGAAATCGAATTGCAGACTGGAGGGAGCGCGAGATCCGGCGATGTCAATTACACCGCTTGTTAGGGGCTGTTTTTTATTTTTTATTCAACATCATCTAAATCATTTTTTGCGCCCTTTTATAGCAATATTTATGGCATGAACATTTACCCCACTAAAACTATATGTTTTTTAATTTTTATTTAGGACAACTACAAATTATAGTTTGTATACATTTTTTATTCTAGAAAAAATAATTTAATTTATCATGATATTTGGAATACTTTCCATTAATATCTTTTTCCATTTTTCCGATGATTCATTCCATATTTCTGTGGCCGGAATTGGGGATTCATCATACGCCAAATAAGCTTTCTCAAGCGTATTATAATAATCCATATATTCTTCATACATTTGTGGAAATAAAACTTTAATTTCGCCACTTAAAATCAATAATTCATTTATTATAGAATGACGAAAAGTATCATTTGTATATTCAGCCAATTCATTTTTATTTAATTCAACGTTGATAACATAAGGGTGTATGTTTTGTTTAATTTCTAATCCACACAATTTAACGTAGTTCATCGCAAATTGATTCAACCAGTATAGTTTATTTCTCAATTCTAATCGTTGGGCATACAAAGCTCGCTGCTTTTCTGATTCAAATGCCTTGTTTTTTAGATCATTTGATTGTTGAAGTGCCATCGTATTCATTTTAATTGTCTTAACAGCATAAATAAATGCTACAATAGTTACAGTTGTGCCAAGTAAGCTAAAAATAGAAAAAACGAAATCTTTGTTTTCACTTATTAAATTTCCAAAAAATTTTATTATGTCAATCATTATTTTCAGTCCTAATAGTGCATGCCTATTTTAAATTGTATACAACTTAAATATATATAATTTTACATGCCCCTAACTAGTCATTTATAATCATTAACGGCGATTTTGAGGGACCGTAATATCACGCGTAAATAAGTGTATAAAAATTGTACATGATGAAAATATACCTCAAAAAGTCATAAAAATTGAAAACCAAATGATATCTCGGTCACGATATTGCGAAAAAATTAGTGATATCGTGGTCTGAATATCAAAGAAATGCGTTTAATAAATAGAGGACATTAAAATGAAAGCGAATTCTTACGAATACAAGGATGTTTGGGATGATCGAGAGAATCGTAAGAAGTTTTTGGATTTACTGGTAGCGAAGAAAGTTCCTGAAGATGCGTATACCTTTTATGGTCGGTGGGTGAAATGGTTTATTTCTCAGGGTTTTGAGCTTTTTCGCGATGTAGAGGAGACTTTAGCAAAGGTTTTAGAGTCTTTACAGGAGTTGATGGTGGAGGAATGGAAGCAGAGACAATGTGTGACGGCGTGTAGACTTTGGCTTTTTTTGTTTTCGCCGGAGGCTCCTGATGGTGTTTCTTTGTCAAAGGCTTCTGTGGCTGAGGTTGCTTTAGAGGATGGAGTGAAGAAACAGTGGGAGATGTTGATTGCTGCTTTGCATAAGATTTTGCAGACGAGACGTTATTCGATGCGTACGATGGAGGCTTATTTGGGTTGGTGGCGGCGTTTTTCGGAGGCGGTACATTGTTCGCCCGAAGAGCTTACCGAGTTGCATTTGCGTGAATATATTGAAAAGATGGTGGTAGTCCGTAATATTGCGTCTTCAACTCAGAATCAGCTTTTTAGTGCGTTGCAGGCGCTTTGGAGTTTGGGTCTGAATCGGCCTCCGTTTGAGGGGCGAGAGCTTTTGCGAGCTCCAGAGTCGTCTTATATTCCTTTTGTTTTTTCACGGGAGCAGGTGCGGGTGCTTTTGGCGGGGGCGACTGCAGAATGGCGGTTGCTTTTTGCTTTGGCTTATGGTTGTGGTTTGCGTTTGAATGAAGCGTTGTCTTTACGGATTAAGGATGTTTCTCTTGAGAGGGGTTTGGTGATCATTCAGCATGGGAAAGGCGGGAAGTCTCGCTCTTTGCCGTTTCCTTCTTCTTTGAAGAATGAGGTGGATCATCATCTTTTGGAGAGACGGGCAATGTATGAGGCCGATTTGCATGCGGGGTATGCGGAGGTGGATTTGCCGGGCGCATTGGCAGTGAAGTCGCCGCATTTGGCAAAATCATGGGATATGCAATATTTTTTTCCGACAAAGAATCCTTTGCGCGAACCCGAGTCGGGGAGGCTTTTCCGGTGGCATCCTTTGGAATCAACGGTGCAACGGAATTTTAAAATTATTTGTCGCCGCTGTAATTTGCCGGAGCCAGCACATTTTCATACGTTGCGACATTCTTATGCAACTCATTTGCTGGAGGCGGGGGTTTCTATTCGGGAAATTCAGGCGCGTTTGGGACATTCTTGTTTGGAGACAACGATGATTTATACGCATGTGCGTTCCCCGTCTTCATTGACCGCAGGGAGCCCTTTGGATGGTATGGAAGTCCCTGGATTGCGGGAGCCGTGGAGTCCTTTTGCGGTATAATCGTCATCACTTAGTTGCGGATCTAAGCGTCACAAGTTACACTGCGTGAAGTTGAAGCGGGCCCCGAAATTCGGATAGTGAGCTTAGTTAGATTTTAAGGCATTCCAACCTCTCCCCAATCACCAAGGAGAAAGACAAATAGCAGACAAGAGAAGAACCCTTACCCCCGAATTCAAAGTCAAGTAGTTCTTGAAGCGGTGCGAGGCAAAAAGACTATTAATGAGATTGTAGAACCCTTCAATGATTGATCCAAACCACCCAAAACTTTCCATTCAGGCACAATGCGATCTGATTGCGCTGCCTTGATCTACATACTATGACAACCGCAATGCGTCCAAAAAATGGAAGCGGTTCATGCAGATTCAGACGAGCCCTTGATGCGGCTTGTGGATGAAATATTTTCCCACAAATCTCTTTCTTTTGACTAAACGCAAGTATTCATATATTGGGCTTATGTTCACAAAGCCATTTGTAGAGCAGCTCGTGAGTCTGTTCACTTGGGATTCCATTTTAAAACCTAAATTGAGTTCAATATGCAAATTGAACCCATTGGTTTTTTCCATAGTGCTACGACTTATAAATATGAAGTTCCTCGTCAGGGGGCTTTTTTTGCGGGGCATTTGGGTCGCATTGAACTTATTTCAGGAAAAGGCTTTGAGCAGGCACTCCGCGATTTAGAGGGTTTTGAACGTTTGTGGATTATTTTTCATTTTCATCACAATGAGGGTTGGCGCCCCACGACACGGCCACCAGTGCCTCCGATTGATCATGAGCGTGTAGGTGTTTTCGCGTCTCGGAGTCCTTATCGTCCGAATCCTATTGGGTTAAGTTGTGTGCGATTAGTGCGCATAGAGGGCTTGGTTCTTTTTGTGGATGAGGTGGATCTTTTGGATGGTTCCCCAGTGTTCGATATTAAGCCTTACATTCCTCTGGCAGATGCGTTTCCAGAGGCGAAAGCGGGCTGGGTGGAAACACAAGCAACAGATTTATGGAAAGTGCAAGCGACGGGTGATTTTTTAGCGCAGAGCGAATGGATTTATAAGCATTGTGGCTTGGATGTTTTCAATTTTGCAGAGGTGCAACTTTCGCAAAGTCCCTTTGATGACTCGCGGAAGCGCGTCTGGATGGCGGACGAAAATCCAGGTATGGCGGAACTTGCTTATCGTACCTTTCGCATAGACTTTGCTTTTGATGCTGTGATGAAGAATATTACATTGAGAGGAATCCGCAGCGGATACACACAAGAGGAACTTCAAAGTGATGTGGATATTTATGGGGACAAAACCATGCATCGCGAGTTTTTGAAACGTTAAAAGATTCGGCGAATAGCAGTTACATGATAGGCCCATTCAATGCAGAAAAAAGATACAAAGTAAGGAAAATTCTTTCGAACTTTTTCTAATACAATGGCATCGAGTCGTTGCAACACCGCCCACCTCTAAAAATTCTTTTTTTATGACCAGAAGCCGGTTCCCAGCAGGAACATCAGGCTTCGCAGAGCTGACCATTGGTCGGCCCCGCAGGGGTGAGGATGGAACAACGTGACACATCGCAATAGTGAACTTCGTTCTGTTGCTGAGCCGGAGCAGGGACAAAGCGAGCTTTGCCGTTGCGCTCGGTTTGACGCTAAAGCGTCATTGGCTGCACTCAGTCATATTGCACAATACTCGCTCGATTCCATGGCCATAAATCAATTTTTAGAGGTGGGCCCTATAAAGACTATGATTAAAATCGATTTAGTCTTTTGTGGTAGGCCTACTATTGATGCCATAACCAAATAAATTTCTAATATCTAGCTTTAGAATGAATCTTCATTTATTGAGAGAATATGCATTATGAAATATCTACAGGAAACACAAGAACTACAGAAATTCATTACTGAAATAAATGAACAAGTTATTG
>MNYL01000082.1 GCA_001873075.1 Fibrobacteres bacterium CG2_30_45_31
GGACGTGAGAACGATATTATCAAAAATGACACTGTAAGCACCAGTCGCATTGGCTTGGAACATAATGACATTAACACCCGCATTCAGAGTGACGGTCTGCGTATTGATGGCGAAGGTGCCGTCCGAGGCAGTTTTGCTGAATGTCGGTGTCGCGACCTTGGTCCCATTGACATACAGGTCAATCGTAGTCACATTGCCACCCGACACGGAATATCTGGTTTCCAGCGTGTATTCCCCAGCGACGGGAGCTCTCACGGTGTCCCGAATCCGAGCCGCCGAATTGGTTCCGAATTTCAGATAACCCAATCCCTGATAATTTCTGACGGCAAGGCTTACACCGTTCGCAACGTTGCCGCCGATGCTCTTCCAATCAAAATCCTCCGCTTCATACTGACGCGGCCCGGTATAGATTGGCGGAATTTCAGGAGCGACCACCGTGGCTGTCGTGTACGATGTGAGGCGACCTGTGGCTGTTCCGGAGCAGTTCACCGTGATATCCAGCGGTCCATTGTGGGAAACATTCAGAGTGAGGACTCCACCAGACCAGCTCTTGGTGATTGAACTTGCTAAATGACTTCCGCGATCAGTAAAAGAGTACGTCGGTTCAGCGGTACTTCCGTAAATTTTGAGTACATCAGTCTTCATTGTGGTGGAATTATTGAAGTTTGCAAGATAAATACTCAATTTGTCCGAAAATTCCTTGATAACGCCCACAGTATACTGGGAATAGGTCACATCAATTTTTTCACAAGTATTGTACTTGAAGGGAATGGACCCACTGGCAGTGGCCCCTGTCTTGTAAGGGTTGTAGGTGGCCCACGCATTTTCGCTACGACCTGCATAAATGTCGCCCGTATATTCCGAGGGGAACAAATTATTGAATTCGGTCTGTTTACTTGCAATAGTGGGCCAGCGGGTAGCGTAAGCGGTTCTGTTGACCTTCACTTGGAAAGATTGTGCGGTATCATCGGCCAATTGATAGACCGTAGGGATAGCCGGATATCGTCCAGTCTTTTTGAACCAGCTTTTGTTGGACATATAATTGCCATCCGAGTCCATCCGATAAAGCCCTTCAAACAAAGTTTCCGGGGAACTGTACTTGAACTGATCATTTCCCGATGTGGCATCATTTACAATCACGAGTTTGGTCCGGTCAATGACTTCTTTCCGGCTGAGAATCCGGATCGTTCCATCCAGAACCTTGCGGAAAATGTCGAGCGTAATATTCTGAAACTGTGAATAAAATTCCCACCGACGAGTCGTAAATCCATCTGTAGTAGTGCCATCGCTCAGACCCTTGATGGACTGCTGCCAGATCAATTCAGGACCATCCACCACGGTTTCCCCCGTCAACATCATGTGTTCTAAGTAAGGAGCAGCACCCGCTGCAACCTGGAACGACTCTCCACTGTTACCCACCCAACCACATTCATCAAAACGGATTCCATAGTGGCCTGCGTAGCCGGAAAGCCACATTCCCATACTGGTACTTTCAATATCATGAAAACCATAGGCCATGGTGAATTTTTCTTCCATAATGAAATTCTGAGGATATTGTTTAAGAACCGCCGCGAAGGCTGGATTACGCTTCACCATCGCCACAGAATTGATACCGGCACCATAATACCCACCCGTAAAGCTTACAATAAGGTAACCACCGTATTTGTTGGTCAATTTCATCAATGCGGTCCAGTGATTCACGCGTTCTGTCCAGGTAAGTGACCATTGGTCATCGAAGCCCCAGAACTGTTCGGCATAGTTGATTCCTAGGAAATTGGGGTAATTCTTAAAGAATTCACCATAAATCGTGGTGTCCAGATCCGCATCGGCTGCATAATCCGGAAAATGACTGAAACCACCACTCGATGGCTGAATGGTTGCCCACATGCGATTCTCGGCAGCGGTTCTCAACCAGGATTTGGCTATTTCATAACCGTACTCGGATGTTTTCCACGCCCCGGTGGTGCCATCGTGGTTGATGGAAAGGGAGATGTTGATAACGACATAGGGTCGCAGATCCGATGGAATCAGATCAATAATTTTCTGTGGGTCCGCAGAATTCCAGACATCGGCATGGACCATAATCATCGGTTGAGAAGGTGAAATAGGTCGCCGCATGGCTGTCACTCCAAAGGCGTTCGCTTGCAACAGCATCATAAGCGCCAAAACCCAAACGACAAGCATAGGCATATTTCGGGCTTTCAGCACAGAGCAAATTCGGGAATATTTCATCTGGAGATCTCCTTTTTGTCCACTCCCAAATGTACTTGTAGGCCCTCCCTCATAAGTGAAACTCAGTAGAAATAGTTTTGAGAAATTCTCAATGACAATAAGCAAACTCACTATCATGGAGTTCCATAATGACCCATCCCAACCCGATTTTGGAGAATGCAAAACGACAAGGACGGTACAACATAACCGTTACCAAGATCGCTTTTTGGATTTCAAGTTACAATAATCCCTGGCAATTTTGTCACGACACACCATTTTAATACTAATTTCAATGTTTCACCATGAGCAATGAATAAAAGTAGATCCTCCACCCCAAACTAGGAAAAATATTATGCAACCTGTTAAAGCCACAATACGCAAGCTCATTTGGACTATCGCGATTGCGTTCGCAGCCTTGTCGCCCACCTACGCTCAAGCCCCGCAAGACACAATCTCCACCAAGGTAGACCTCACGGAGAATACATCATCATCCATAGATGCTGAAATCGTAAACGACCCTCCCGTCGTTAAGCAAAACCCCATTTTGGGCATGGCCCATCGAAACCTCGGTTTGCTGACCGTTGCGACAGGGCTTGCGGCCGGCATTTTAAATCCCAAAATCGCAAGTCGTGGCGTCCATGAAGCCTTAGGCTACACTTCCGCAGGCTTGGCGGCGGCCACTATGACGCTCGGAGCCATTGCCCACCACGACAAAATCGGTGCGAACAAAAACAGTGCAGACAACATTCACGCCATTCTGGGCATTCTGGGGGGCTCCATGATGGTGCTCACTCCCTTTTTCGCCCCGGACGAAGCCCACCAGGCTCTAGGCACAGCGGGGACGCTCACCATGGCAGTCGCCGTTGGCTGGCAATTCTTTTTCTAACAGGAGTTCCAATATGTTCAAGCCCCTCTACATTCTTATGCTCGCCCTGTTCGTCACCCTCGCGGGAGCGGCAAACGCGACTTCTAAAAAAGTCGCCATTTTTTACAATGGGAACACCGAAGTCAACACCCAAACCATCCACTTCATGGTCAAGCAATTCGAGAGCGCCAAAAGTTCCTACGAACTGGTGCCCGTACAAGACAGCAAGGCCATCCAGCCCGGCACCTACAAGGCGATCTTAGTACTGAACACCGGGCTCAAAACCGGAGTCAGCCGGAGCCTTGCGGACTTCATTACCTCCTGGAAAAACAAATCGGAAATCGTCCTCATCTCCATACGCAAAGAGAGCCAGAAAATAACGGTGGAGTCCACCCCAGCTTCCCCTGCCACGTTGGGTGTTGATGGAATTACCGCCGCCTCCACCTGGACGGGACGAGGCTTTTCGGCCATATTCGGAGGCAAGAACACCGCCGAATACGACATGCATGTCGAATGGGTGAAACGGGTACTCGCCCTCATCAATAAAATGCCTTGAGGTCTCCAGTGTTCGCTCTGATTTTCCTTTACCTCATTCTTCCCGCCATTCAGCTCGCCTTTTATTTACAAGAACAAACGCTACTCTCGGTGGGCCAAGTGCTGAACGGCACCGCCTCTATTTTCGGTTTCCACTGGCTGTTTGCGAACATCATTGTCGCGGCAAAAATTCCGTGGCTGCAAAAACGCCTCCCTTATGATATGCGCATCCGCTTCCATATCCTCGCAAGCATGGGACTCATGATCGCCATCGCGTATCATGCCATCTTCAAAATCGCCTCGGGCCGCGAGATCGATATTCTGTCATGGATCCTGCTTGCAATCATGGTTCT
>MNYL01000059.1 GCA_001873075.1 Fibrobacteres bacterium CG2_30_45_31
ATTGTATAGGGCCTTGGAAATAGTACTTTTCGCCAATGCCGCCGATAAATTCCTTGACGAGTGGCAAGCGGGCTTTGTCGTATTCGTCCATCTGGTTGAAGTGGCGGCAAAGTTCGTGCGCTTTGTGCTTCATATCCCTGAGTTCTTTTGTACGTGCGTCGAACAAGCGCCCCGCAAATATCTTTTCTTCTTCGATCATACGGGAAATATAGGTAACCAGACTGGGCAAAATACGTCAAACAAACAATACGTGCTAAAAATGCGGAATATTCTGCGGTTTTTATAAAAGTGAATTTCTAATTGTGAAATAAATAGTCGCCGTGTCCTTTATTGATTTATTCATAAGTTTGGGTCAAAATACAATCTAGAAATGAATTCTTTTTATCAATTCTGCTATAGCGATGTTATATTTCGTTACGGAATTTTCTCAAATAGTTCAATTTGGATTTCAAAGGTTTTTGGAATGGAAAAAATATTTTCCTCAGTAGTAAAAATTGTACGAACCCACCTGAAAATGAGTCAGGAGGATCTGGCTCGTGAACTGGGGGTCAGTTTTGCCACTGTCAATCGTTGGGAAAATTCTAAAACGCAGCCCTCTCGTTTAGCACGGAAACAGTTTGATTTTTTCTGCGAATCCATGCGGAAGGAGGGACGTTTGAAATGAATATTTTTGTGTCAAAAAATGACACTGAGATGATGCTATTTTTATGGCATCGGAAGGTTGTGTAAAATGAGCGTGCAGGTTATGCTTTTTAAGGATCGTCTGGAAATCTGGAGTCCTGGCTCTTTGCCACCCTCTTTGACTAGTGAAAAACTGAAGGGTCCACACCCGTCTGTACTGGCGAATACTTTGAGTTCCATTCTCGGATTGAAGAGAAGGGTATTTCAGACACGGATTGATGATGGGGTCATTGAGTATACGCTTCCAGAGAAGTTGAACCGTCGCTTGCAAAAATACCGCCTGACGAACAAAGGGCGGACTTTGCTAAAGGATGAAATATGACGTTTAACGAAGATTCTCGTGTAAAGATTCCGGTGATTCTCCACTTGATGCGATTAGGTTATGAATACATCTCCTTAAAGGATCGTTCTTGGGATTTGGAAACCAATATTTTTACTGACTTATTTCTCGCTGCCGTGTCCAGAATTAATCCCGGTGTTCCAGAAGACGATTTGAAGCGAACATTGGCTGATTTGAAACTGACTCTGGATTATGAAGATTTAGGGAAGGCTTTTTACGAAAAAATTACGGCTTCTTCTGGAATCAAACTAATTGATTTTGAAAATTTCAAAAAGAACTCCTTTCATGTAGTGACAGAACTGACTTGTCAGAACGGCGATGAGGAGTTTAGGCCCGATATCACGCTTCTCATCAACGGCATGCCTCTGGTCTTTATTGAAGTGAAGAAACCGAATAATCGAGAGGGTATTTTAGCGGAAAGAGACCGTATTAAGAGACGGTTTCAAAATTCTAAGTTCCGGCGTTTTGTGAATGTCACCCAGTTCATGATTTTTAGCAATAATATGGAGTATGATGACGGGGATATGCAACCGATTCAGGGGGCATTCTATGCTACAACTTCCTATTATAAGCCTAAATTCAACTATTTCCGCGAAGAGGAAGTATTCAATTACACGGCTTTGCTGAAGCCCCTTTCCGATGATGCAGAGTTGAACGTCCTGAAGGACAATAACTTAGAGGTGATCCGCACCAATCCTGAATTTATTACCAATAAGGAACCGGATCGCCCTACTAACCGTATTTGCACGTCACTACTGAATTGGGAGCGACTGGCTTTTGTGTTGCGTTATGGCCTCGCCTATGTGCAGGAGACAGATGGTTTGCAAAAACACATCATGCGCTATCCACAGATGTTTGCCACCAAAGCAATTGAAACTAAATTGGAGGCTGGTGTAAAAAAGGGAATTATCTGGCACACGCAGGGCAGCGGAAAAACGGCACTTGCCTTTTTTAACGTGCATTTTCTCACCGATTACTTTCAGAAAAAACAAATTATTCCCAAGTTCTATTTTATCGTGGACAGGCTCGATCTATTGCAGCAGGCGGCAGGAGAATTCAAGGCCCGCGGGCTGGTGGTGCATACCGTGAATTCACGCGAGGCCTTTAGCCGGGAGATCAAATCCATTCAGGTGATTCACAACCATTCGGGCCGGACTGAAATCACGGTAGTCAATATCCAGAAATTCAAAGACGATCCAGATGTGGTTTCGATCAGAGACTACAGCGTAGATATTCAGCGGGTTTATTTTCTGGATGAAGTGCACAGGAGTTATAATCCTAAAGGAAGTTTTCTTGCTAATCTGGATGAATCCGATCGCAATGCCATTAAAATCGGTCTAACCGGAACTCCTTTATTGGGACATGATTACACTTCTCGTTCTTTGTTTGGTGATTACATTCACAAGTATTATTACAACGCCTCCATTGCCGATGGCTATACATTGCGTCTGATCCGGGAAGAGATTGAAACTCATTATAAAATGCAACTACAAAAAACTTTAGAGGCATTGGAAGTCAAGCAGGGCGACTTGGATAAGTCCCTGATATACGCGCATCCGAGTTATGTAGAGCCTCTGCTGGATTACATTGTATCTGATTTTGAAAAAAGTCGGGCCGCCTTGAACGACAATAGCATTGGCGCTATGGTTATCTGTGACAGCTCTGAACAGGCAAAAAGACTGTATCAACTTTTTCAGCAAAAATACGCAGTTTCTGAAAACCAGAAAGGCAACGCAGTGATACCTTATTCCATGGTTGCGGATAAAACTGTTTCTTGGATGGCACAGGAAAAAGAAAAAAAGAAAGTAAAATCAGCACTGTTGATTCTGCATGATGAGGGGACAAAAGAAGATCGCAAGGAGTGGGTGGAGGATTACAAAAAGGGTTCATACGATATTCTTTTCGTATACAATATGCTTTTGACAGGATTCGATGCCCACCGGCTGAAAAAGTTGTACCTGGGACGTGTCATTAAAAGGCACAATCTATTGCAGGCCTTGACCCGGGTGAATCGACCCTATAAGGATTTTCGCTATGGCTATGTGGTGGATTTTGCTGATATTCGCACAGAGTTTGACGAAACTAACCGCGCTTATCTTGACGAGCTGCAATGTGAGTTGGGTGATGAGATGGAACACTACAGTCATTTGTTCAAGACCACGGAAGAAATTCAGAGTGATATTGAACGCATAAAAGATGTTCTATTCCGTTTTGATACAGAAAATGCTGAAATATTTTCTCAGGAGATTAGTGAAATTCAGGATCGGAAAACCGTCCTCGCCCTGAAAAAGGCGCTGGAGGATGCTCGGAATCTTTACAATTTGATCCGTTTGCAGGGAGAATACACATTCCTGAATCATCTGGATTTTCCGATGCTGAATAAGCTCTATCGGGAAACTTGCAACCATCTGGATCTGCTGAACTTAAAAGAGAGTGTTGAGCAGGGGCAGGATACAACGAATCTTCTCAATGTGGCCTTGGAAGATATTCTGTTCAAGTTCACTAAAGTGGGTGAAGAAGAACTGGTACTCGCTGACCAGTTAAAGGATTCTCTCCGAAAGGCTCGTGAAGCACTGGCCTTGAATTTTGACCAGCAGGATCCCCAGTTTATTACCCTCAGGGAAGAGCTGGAACGGTTGTTCAAAAAGAAAAATCTGAATGAAGTTACTCAGCAGGAAATGAATGAAAATATTCACATGCTCAATCAGATTCACGAAAAAGTGAAGGAACTGAACCGTGAAAATAATCTGCTGCGGGACAAATACCATGGCGATGCTAAGTATGCGCGTATCCACAAACGATTGTGGGAAAAAGGAAACCTTAGTGACACAGAACGAAAAATTTTTGAAGCTCTGTTGCGGGTAAAGCAGGACGCTGATGATAAGGTTTTGAACAACAGTCAGATTTTGGAGAACGAAAACTATTTTGAACGTTCTGTACAGCCTTTTGTGATCAGCCGCTTTATGAATGAGCAGGGAATAAAACTGAACCCGAAGTCTTCTCAGTGGATTAACCACTTGATTGTAAACGAATATCTCAACGAATTTAATGGAGTCCATGCATGGTAGAAATGGAATTTAAAGCCAAAACCCTACATTTGATTGACAATCTTAAAAGTGTTTGCGCGAATTATGGGCTAGGCAATGATGGCAACGAATTTAAAATTATCACCCAGGTTTTTCTATACAAATTTCTGAACGACAAGTTTGCCTTTGAAGCCAAGAAGCTAAACAAAAAAGTGGCGAAGGCTGAGAAGTGGGACGATGTTTTGACAGCCATGAGTGAGAATGATTTTAAAATGCTTACTCTGGAGATGGGAGCCGATATTGCTACACTGAAGCCGTCCCATTTCATCTCCACTCTCTGGAAACAGCAGGACAAAGCGGATTTTGCGAAGCTTTTTGACGATACACTCATGGATATCGCCAGTAGCAACAACGATGTTTTTGCTGTCAAAACGGATGGCGGAGCCAAGGTTGTGTTATTTGATCGTCTCAGTCACTTTGTGGCTGATGAATCCAAACGAGATCCCTTTTGCAGGGCCATTATCAATAATTTGAGTGACTTCAGCTTTGAACGGATCTTCACCGAGAAGTTTGATTTTTATGCTGCCATTTTTGAATACCTCATTAAAGACTACAACAGCAACAGCGGCGGAAAATATGCTGAATATTTCACGCCTCACGCTGTGGCGCGCATTATGGCCAAAATTCTCGTGCCCCAAGACCAGCAGGGGAAAATAAAAAACGTATCCTGCTACGATCCATCGGCGGGATCGGGAACTCTTTTGATGAATTTGGCTCATGCCATTGGGGAAAGTCGCTGTACGCTCTATGCTCAGGATATTTCGCAGAAGTCTTCCAGCCTTTTGCGCTTGAATTTAATTCTGAACAATCTGGTGCATTCAATTCCCAACGTGATTCAGGGAAATACCCTGCTGCAGCCCTATCACAAGGATGGTAGGGAACTGAAAAAGTTCGACTACATTGTCTCCAATCCGCCTTTTAAATTGGACTTCAGCGATTTTCGGGATGCTCTGGATACTAAAGCCAATCAGGAACGCTTTTTTGCCGGGATTCCGAACATTCTTAAAACGGCCAAAGACAAAATGGCGATTTATCAGTTGTTTTTGCAGCACATTATTTATTCTCTGAAGCCGGGAGGAAAAGCGGCAGTTGTCGTTCCCACGGGATTTATTACAGCTCAGTCGGGAATTGACAAAGGAATTCGCGAGTATTTGGTAAAACATAAAATGCTCGCCGGAGTGGTCTCCATGCCGAGTAATATTTTCGCCTCCACCGGGACCAACGTCTCCATCGTTTTTATGGATGCGAACAATAAGGGCAAGGTGATTCTGATTGATGCCTCGAACCTAGGCGAAAAAGTCAAGGATGGCAAGAATCAAAAGACTGTGTTGAAACCCGAAGAAGAGCAGCGCATTATTGATGTGTTCAGTGGTAAAAAAGTGGAGGATGATTTTTCAGTGGCGGTGGACTATGAGGAAATTGCCGCGAAGAATTACTCCCTGAGCGCCGGACAGTACTTTGATGTGAAAATCGAGTATGTGGATATCACGCCAAAACAGTTTGCCAAAAAGATGAAGGACTACACCGACAATCTGGAAAAGATGTTTGATGACTCTCACAAGCTGGAGCGGGAAATCAAAAAGCAACTGGCGGGGTTGAAGTATGGGAAGTGACGTTGAAGCAAAGGAAGCTGCTTTTACTGAAGTTCTGAAGATCATCCAGATCGGTCAGAGGAAAGCCCATCAGGTCGCCAACGCAGCCATGCTGGAAACCTATTGGAATATCGGTGGTTACTTGGCCGAACAGGTGAAGTCTAAAAAGTGGGGCCAGTCTGTTGTGGCGGAGCTTTCTTCTTGGCTGCAAAGTAAAGTTTCGGGAATCAGAGGCTTTTCTCCGCAAAACCTGTGGCGAATGAAACAGCTTTTTGAACTGTATTCCGAGGATCCAAAACTCTCACCACTGGTGAGAGAAATTGGATGGACCCAAAATTGCATCATTATGGCGCAGTGCAAAATAGCAGAAGAACGGGAATTTTATCTGAAAAGCGCGATCAAATCTGGGTGGAGCAAGGCGGAACTGGAAAAACAAATTGGTTCCAGTACTTTTGAGCGTACCATGATCTCTAATAAAAAACTCTCACCAGCAGTGAGAGAATTGCCTCAGAATGTGAAAGGGGTCTTTAAGGATTCCTACCTTCTTGAATTCTTGGGGCTACCGGAACAGCACCAGGAAAAAGATCTGCAGTCCGCTTTGGTTGCCAATTTACGGCAGTTTTTGCTGGAACTGGGCGATGGCTTTACCTACATCGGGGAAAAGGTCCGCGTGCAGGTAGGACAAAAAGACTTTGAACTGGATTTACTTTTTTTCCATCGTGATTTGCAATGCATGGTGGCTTTTGAACTTAAAACCGGGGATTTTGAACCTTCGCATTTCGGGCAGCTTGCTTTTTATCTGGAAGCCTTGGACCGTCAGAAGAAACGGCCTCACGAAAATCCAACTATCGGTGTTTTGCTTTGTAAAAGCAAGGATGATGAGGTGGTGGAAATGGCTCTCAGCCGCACATTGGCTCCTGCATTAGTTTCAGAATACCAGACTAAAATGATTCCTAAAGAATTGCTAAGGCAGAAATTGCATGAGTGGACTGAGATGCTGGAGGGGGAGGGATGAATGGGATGATGAAGTACCGCAGGTTGGAGCGGGAGTTTGCAAAGTGGTTGGTGGGAGTGAATAGATGAAAAAACAGATTCCGTTATTACAGATTACCTCTAAAATTGGAAGCGGGGCGACTCCTCATGGTGGAAGTAATGTCTATTTAAAAAAAGGAATATCTTTTATAAGAAGTCAGAATGTGCAAGATATGCATTTTTCAGAAAATGGACTGGTCTTTTTAAATCAAGAACAAGCAAAAAATTTGAATGGTGTTTCAGTAAAATCGGGTGATATTCTTTTGAATATTACAGGGGACTCAATCGCTCGTAGTTGTATTGTTCCAGATGAAATTTTACCTGCACGGGTCAACCAGCATGTAGCTATTATTCGATGTAAGAATAAACAAGATGCAGAATATATTGGTTATTATATTCAATATTTGAAGCCTCATTTGCTCCAAATTTGCAAAGTTGGGGGAACTCGTAATGCGCTAACAAAGGATGTCATTTCAAAATTAAACGTTCATTTACTTGATGATAGATGTAAAAGAGCAACAATATTGACATCAATCAACAAAAAAATAGAACTCAACAACCGCATCAACGCCGAGCTTGAAGCCATGGCCAAAACGTTGTATGATTACTGGTTTGTGCAGTTCGATTTCCCGGATGAGAAGGGCCGGCCCTATAAGAGTTCTGGCGGCAAAATGGTTTACAACAAAGTATTGAAGCGGAAAATCCCCGAGGGGTGGGGGGTAAATTCCTTAGATGATTGGATTCAGATGGAACGAGGTGTCACCTACGCTAAGAAAGATATCTGCGAGATAAAATCTAAAGGGGCCTCAGGAATTCTTCGTGCAACAAACGTTACTGGGAACATTATTGATATTGACGATATGGTTTATATTTCAAAGGAAAAAATTCAGTCCAGACAAAAGCTGCATAAATATGACACATTAATGGTGATGTCTAGCGGTAGCAAAGAGCATGTAGGTAAAAATGGCCTTTTCTATTTTGATGTTCCTCAATGCTTTGGTGCGTTTTGCTCAAAAATTGCTTCAAAAAATAACAATTATCATTTTTTTATAACCTTAATCCTCCAATCTAGCAGTTTTAAGTCTTATATCAAAAGTCAGTGCCTCGGAACGAACATAAATAATTTGACAAATGAGCTCATATACAGGTATAACGTTGTTCAACCAGATTCAAAAATTCTTCAAAAATTTGAAAAATCTGTTCAAAAATTTTATGAGCAAACTGCCTTGAATTTTCAAGAAAATCAAAAATTGACAGAGCTCCGCGACTGGCTTCTTCCGATGCTGATGAATGGGCAGGTAAAGGTCGGGTGAAAGATGAACTTTCTATTTCGTATACTTTTGACCTTTAATGCAACATCTTTATTGCTTTTGGTATTTCTGGTGCAGAAAGGATATACTCTGGTACATTTTTTCCCTAACTGTTGTCTTGCTATGCCGAATATTTTGTCGTATTTAATTTATATGTTGGTTCCTATTTTTCTTACACTGCTTAGCATTTTATTGAGTGGAAAATTAGGAAAGGACCGTTTTAATCATGGAGATGCCATCGCCATTGAACACGCCAATAATAATTTTTTACCCAGTTATCTCGGCTATTTTTTTGTCGCACTGAGTGTTCAAAACTGGGAAACGCTTGGCGTTGTTTATGGAATCCTTTTTGTCTTTACGTTTCTTTCTCAGGCCTTATACTTTAATCCCCTGTTTTTGTTGTTCGGATTTGATTTTTACAACATTACAACCAAAAACGGAGCCTCCATTTTTTTAATCAGCACGAATGACTATAAACTTCCAAGTGATGTGGTGCTGGACAAAGTATTTCGGATTAACAATTATACTTTTATAGAGAGGAGCAAATAATGGATTTCTTAATTGCAAAAGTAAAAGGTCGATCCAGACCGAATCACTTTAAACTTCTTTCAGACGTAACGATTTTTAATTTCACGATTTCTACAGATTCTTGTGTGGAATATGACCCCGGCCACAATCTTGATGAAGACGGTTGGTTTAAACTTTCTGATTTCAAGACAAGGCCGTTTTGTCCAGACTTCATTAAAAACAACCAGGCTACTGCTGAGTTTAATCAGATACTTAGCAGTAGCTACAAAGACATTGTCTATCTGTGCTCTTTTCAGAACATTGGAATTTGTTTTCAAAAAGTCACACCCTCTTTATATCTGAATAACCCCATGCTTTGTTTCGGTGAAAATGTAACTGTTGAACAGACTGGAAGAAAAATATTTATTAATTCATTGCCGGATGCTATTTACATAGCGAGTCAGGATATATTGGTGTTCAAAAATTTGGCCACGATTTCCAGTATATTTAAGGGGATTGATTTGCTTTACAAAGAGGCGACTCAAGAAGAAGTGCGAACCTTTTTAGATGAGCCGTTTATTAATTTAGCGGCAAATTATTCTGCAGAAATTGTGTCTAAGTCGAATCGCAAACGTATTGCTTTGGCTATGGACATTCTTTCTGAAATGGAAGAAGATGTAAAGAACGAAATGTTTAATTATATTCATACCTATTGTAAACATATTAATTATGATCCTGGACAGAAACAATTTTCAATTGCGGATGATGTGCAATTGAAATTTTTACTGTATGGCATTGAACAAAAATTTTATACGACCCCATACACACATGAAAAACGTTTGGCCAATTCTGTTCAGAAGTTAGGGTAATTTTGATGGAGTCTTCTCCAAAAGAAAATCTCATTTATGAGTGGTTAAAAAATGATTTGGACATGCCGACTTATGCCGACGTGTTTTTAGGAGCCGTTTTTCAGTTAAAGAAACGTCCTTCAGGTTTTGTCACTTTTGTCTCTCACGCTGGCCGCGATATTATGAATGGGGTGGCAACCTCTAAAATAGGGATAAAAAGGGAACAGACTCAATATAAAGGAGTCTTAGATGAAATTCAAACCGATTGGCCATTTGATTTGCAGGAGAATCGCCAAGTTGAGGTAGATGGGGAAAGTGGATATCTAATTTCACGGAAGTGTTATAAGAAGCTGAATAAATTAATTCATGAACACCAAGCCGGAAGAGTAAGAAGCTCTGATGCCGATGATTTGTTTTTCCAGTCTTTTCTCGATTATCCTGATAAAGAAAGGATCCCGCTTAATTTTAAGAATGAATGGGCCACAACAAAGGCTTGGTTCTTGGCACATACGCATCTTAACGGTGGCTCCTTTTCTCAGGTTGAAATGGATGAATGTGCTGATCGATTTGGAATATTGGAAAATTTTCTTTATATAGCAGCCAGCAGCCAGTTTGAACGTCTAAAGTCTTTTAAAATTGTTCTTAACAATCAAGATATCGTAAAGGTGGATATTCTTGCGTCAATAAAAAAAGAAGTTGATCGACAGTATTTTTTCAGCCGATTAAAAAGTTCCCTTTGGCTCGTTCCGCTGAAGGATCAAGAATTTTTTTCTTCACCTCCGGGTGTAAGGCATTTGCCGGATGGTAAGGTCCAATTTCCATACTGGCCGGAACTTTTTTATTTAGCGAATATCGCGAGTGAAGTTCCAGATGCTGTGGTAGAAATACTTTTGAGTCTTCCCAAGACCAATAATCCGAGCATTTACGATGGTATTCTGGGAATTGCATTAACACTGAAGGGTAAAGATTCCGTCAAGTTGTTGCCGAAAATAAAGGAATATGCGGAATTGGAAACTCTTTTTGATGGGGCTCAATTTCCTGATTTGCTTAAATATTGGAATGCGGAAGAGGAGGTTCAAAAGGCCATTGAATTGGTTAAAATTTTAATCTCATTTCAGGAAGACCCACAGGAAAAGGAAAAAGCGGCGAGACGCAAAGAAAATCTTGAGGCGTATGAAAATTCACTAAAGCCTCGTCTGCATTTTAGAGATTACGAGTATGCTCAAATTTTGAAAGAGGGTGTACGTCCTTTAGCTGAAAAACAGCCGCTGGAAATTTCCAAAATTCTTATAGATGCACTATCTGAAATGCTGTGTTTGGAACATTATAGAAAAGATCGTGAAAAGCATCAAAGTGAGGATTTCTCTGAAATTTGGTGCCGTCGGCTGGATTCTACAACAGATGATGCTGTTAGCTCTAGAGAATATCTGGTGGAAGCGTTGGTATTCGCTTGTGAAAAGGTTTTTGAGGCTGGGGAAAATATAACGCAGTTGGATCAGATTCTGCAGAATCAATCCTGGAAGATTTTCTTGCGGTTGCGTCAGTATCTTTTTGCCAAATATCCTGTGGCAGCAGTCAAGGAATCCATTCGACAGCTTATTTTGGAGCATGAAGATTATGAGCGGTTTGAAGTTCATTTTGAATTTCAGAAAATGATTAAAGTGGCAGTAGCGACCTTTGGACAGGAATTGCTTTCTCCTGTAGAGATGACTGGGATTTATCAGAAAATTATTTCAGGCCCAAGCCTGCAGGACTATAAAGAGTACAGGGGCTCGGATTATAGTGATGAAAATTTTGAGAGGAAGAAAAGATATTTTCATCGTAAGCAGTTACAGCCATTTGAAAAAATTTTGGCTCCAGAGCAGTCCGCATATTTACGAAGATTAATTGATGCTGATCCCGAAACCCAGATAAAAGATGAAGATTATTCCCCCTATGGAGGGGATGTATGTGGAACAGTAATTAGTAAGAGCCCGAAGTCTTTGGATGACTTGCTGCAATTGGCGGATGAAGATTTGCTTGAGTTCATTAATGAATGGAACAATCCGCATCATGAAAAAGACAACTGGCTTGTGGAAATCAATCATTCTGCCTTGGCTAAAGAGTTTCAGACTGTTTTCAAAGATTCCATTCTTACTGATTCCGTACGGTTCAAATTTTGGCTTGACCATAGAGCTCAAATCGTACGCCCTATTTATATAGGATCTATTCTTCAGGCCATGAAAACTCGGATTCAGGACAAGGATTTTTCCAATCTTGCACAATGGCTTGATTTTTGTGAGTGGGTGTTGACTCATTCTGATTCTGATAACCGCGATAGAGAGGTGCGTTCCAGTGATGTATCTAGTGAGAATCCCGACTGGAGCGACTCCCGCAGAGCCGTAGAAGATTTGTTTGAAGTGTGCCTGAAAGAGGAAAGTCAGATTTCCATTGATTACAGAGGGAAATTTTTTGGGTTACTAAAAATATTATGTTTTCAGTTTGACAGCGATTTGGATATAGAGAGGCCTGTTCTTCTTAATCAATCAGACCTTATTAGTAGTGTGATTAATTCCACTCGTGGTCGGGCCCTGCAATGTCTGATTAAATATGCATTACCAGAAGCACCAGAAGAAGTCGTGAATGTGCTGAATAAAAGATTTTTGCCGGACTGTGAATTTCCTTTAACTAAGCCGGAGTATGCTTTGCTGGGTATGTATTTTGGTAATTTGTTAACTCTTTGTAAGGATTGGACGATTGAGAATAAAACAAAAATTTTCCCACTGGATCATCCAGAAATTCGAAATGTCGCTTTTTCTGCATTTTTGCGATACAATAGGTTGCAATACAATAGGCCTAGTTCCACTCTGTTTCCGTATTTGAAAGACGAATATAAAAATGCTGCTGAAGAGATTGCTGCTCCTATTGGTGACAAAAAAAATATGATTGATCATTTGGGGCAGCATCTTATTGTACTATATCTCTGGAATGAATTTCCGTTACAAGGATCGGATGGCCTTCTTGAATTGTTCTATGAAAAGACGAATTCTGATCAAATGATTTGGGCCAATCTGTTTGAACATATTGGGTATTCCTTAAAGAACATCAAAGAGTTGAATAACGCAATGACAGGGCAACTATTTTCGTTTGTTCAATGGCGGCTTGATGCTCATGTTGCTGATGAACTTTATCATTTTGTTTCTTGGTTGGATGCCGATTGTCTGGATGCTGCATGGCGGCTAGAAACTTATAGTGCGATTCTGGATTTGGAAATGCCGAACAATGCAAGGTTTTCCCTTACTTTGAGATATCTCAATCAGTTATTGCCGATGCATGCAGATAAAGTTTTGGAATGTTTTTTGAAGATCACGCAGCGGGTTGATCAATCAAGTCCTTTTTATATCTCAGAAAAAGAAGTAAGCCCACTTTTGAAAGCTGGTTTTATGTCGGAGAATGAAGGCGTAAAAAAAATGGCAGAAGATGCCCGGGAGAATCTGTTGCGGCTTGGTCGATTTGAATTTATGGATATGGGGCAATGATTTCTCGAATACTTCAAGATTTTTATAAGTAAAAAACTAGCGAACAAAAAATGTTCCGGGAGCTAGGTTTCGCCTTAGGTAATCCACGATGCAATCCAGGCGTTCAAATAGCAACAAACCTTCTGCCAAAACCCCTGAACAGGCAGTTTCCTTCAGGGTTACGTTAGCCAAGCAAAGATGAAAAATAGGGCATGTTGCTTAATTAGTTAAAAAACCTTGACATGTGGCTTTAGAATATGTACAATATAAAGTACAACGTGAGGTACAAAATATGATAACAACCATTAATCTTGCCGAAGACATTTGCCCTGTGTCTGATTTTCGATCCGACATAAATAATATGTTGCAAAAAACGAAAACAACACACAGACCTATTCTATTGACTCAACATGGTAAAAGTTCAGCAGTTGTCCTTGATATAAATGATTATCAACGGTTATTGTATGAAAAACAATTATTTGAAGATATCAGAATTGCGAAAGAACAGATTAAAAATGGTCAAACGTATACCACAGCAGAAATGAAGTCTATCCTGAAAAAGAGATATTCAAATGTGGAGCGTTAAATGGTCTGAACAGTCAAAACAACGGATATTTCAAATAGCGGACTTCATTGCTCTTGATTCACCTAAAGCGGCGGAAGAGTGGATTGATCTGATTATTTCAAAAGAAAAATTAATCAGAGACAATCCAAAAATAGGAAGAATAGTTCCTGAGATTGGTTCTGAAGATACTCGTGAGTTAATTGTTGGTCAGTATCGATTAATGTATGAAATAGATCCACAAGAATTATTAATCCTTACCGTTATAAATTGTCGAGAACAGCGATATTTCAAAACATAAATAAAATGTTGGCTAACATTTGAAAGTTTTAAATGAGGGTGGATAATCCCCTAGAATCAAAGGATTGTGTTATGGTCCGCAGAACATTGAAAGCCCCCTCAGAGTCGATCATTGCAGACGGTTTCGGACGCATTGATTACGTGGATTCTTACAGCATTCCTGTGGGGAGAGGGGAATCTGTGGATCGTCTGGGGACAAAAATATTCTGCAATGGCCCTCTGTTTCTTTATTTTCCTTCATCTGGCCTGTTAAAAACGCCCGATCTGACTCGGGCGCGATTACTGATAATAAGCAATTTGAATGAATTATAAGTTTGTGATATTATTAGTGGGCTGGTCGCCGACGTACTTGCCATCGGCATCTTTAACATACACCTCATCATTGCTCAGATACAGACTACCGACTGTCTTTTCTGCGTTGATCAGTTTGCATATTTCTCCTTCGGACTTTTCGGAGGAAATGAAGTCGCTCATGTCGCATTTGTAGCGGCCATCGGAGAACCAGTAGATCATCGAAAAATTGCTGAATATGGCTGTATCGCTTGAATTGTAAACGGTTCCGGAGAATTCAGCATAGGCATTGAAGTCTGTGGAAGAGGTGGTCAGGTTGTAGAGCATGTTCCCGTTGACGAAAACACTGCTGATGGTCGGTTCTTTGTCCTCATTCAGAGATCTGTCAAAATACATTGTCATGGCCATATTCAGCACCAGAGTTGTGCTGTCTGTCGAACCTTTGGCCTGTTCTGAAAAAACAGATCCATTGTATATTGGATAAATCTGGTTCCACGCGCTTTCCTCGTCTGAAAAGTCATAATCACTTTCGCAAACACGCAGAAGGGAGCCATCGGGGTTCAGCCATTGAAAGGTGATTGTATCGTTGCCATCAATTTCGGTTTCGTTAATTTCGTTGCAACGGCCTTCATCAGAGGATGCCATTGCTTTTTTGCTTACTGTTTTTTCTGCAGTGCTGCCAAAGGGTGATTCCGAAGAAAAGTTGCTCATCTCCGTCACCATGGATCCAAGTTCTTCTGTTTCGGAAAGAGTGCTGAGATCTTCGCTGATCTGTTCGGGGGTTGCCTCAATGGCGTTATTCGTGGTCAGAGTGCTCGCACTGGGGGCTCCCTCAATGGTGGGAAGGGATAACGCCGGATTATTGGTGTCACTATCTGAGCACGCAACGATACCGAGTAACATTGCAGAACTGCAAAGGAAGGTAAGAAATCTGGACTTCATATTCGCTCCTCAAAAAAAAATGATGAAAAATAATGTAATAATAAAATAAGAACCTTGCAATATGTTCGTTTTTTTTCGAGGGGGTCTATTCTTGTCTTTTTTCTCTCCTATTTTACCTTTTTATATTCCCGTTATTTTTTCCGGTGCGCCCCAAGCGTTGAATTGTGTAACGATTCTTTCTGGGTGTTAGTTTTTATCTATCCTTTCTGTACGATGCAATTTCATTACCAAATCAAAGGATTGTGTTATGGTCAGCAGAACATTGAAAGTCCCCTCGGAGTCGATCATCGCAGATCGTTTCGGACGCGTTGATTATGTGGATTCTTATAGCGTTCCTGTGGGGAGAGGGGAATCTGTGGATCGGTTGGTGACAAAAATATTCTGCAATGGCCCCGCTTGGGTGGATAAGCTGATGGCGCTCCGGGACGCCGTTGTGGGTTGCTTTGGTCTCAAAACCGCTTCGAAAGAGGGGGAACAGGTGGCAGACTTTTATGAAGTGGGCGAGCGCGCTTCTTTGTTTACTGTGGTTTCCCGCAATGATCATGAGATTGTGATGGGAGAGGAGGACCGGCATTTGGTTTTTCGCACTTCGGTGCTGATTACTGGAACTTCTGACGCAAGTTTTGTCCATGTCACGACGATTGTACGCTTCAATAACATTTGGGGCAGACTTTACTTTTTGCCAGTCAAGCCGTTTCATCGGTTGATTGTGGCAAGTTCGGTAAGTGCTGTGGAAGAACCCGTTTTGCGGACTCCTGGATGAGAACTTTTATTACATTATATTCATCTTTATACACTATAAGAATCAGGAGAGAGGCCACACATGGGTAGAAATGCGACGATTTCGATTTGGAATAAAACGAACGGCGATTTTATTTTCGAAAGTGATGATGTGATTCACGGGAAATATCAGAAAGATCGTGAACCTCCGCAGCAGATTGGTAAAGATCAAATTTTGTCTTTTTGTGTAACTCCATGGTATCACGCCAATCATCCAACTTGAGTGCTTTGTGACATATAGCTTAAAAAGGATTGCTCCCTGCGATCCTTTTGCTTTTTAGACCAGGCCCAGCTATTTAAACAAGCCCTTACATTGCCAAAATATTGCGGATATTTTCGCTCAGGAAAGGAACCACGCCTACGAAAAGAACTCCGAGGGTGAGGACCACGACCGCGAATTTTTGACGCTTGTTGACCTCTAACCGGGGAAGGTTTTCATCCGGGGGATCCACCCAAGCTCCTTTGATGAGTTGGATGTAATAGTAAAGTGCAACGACGTTGTTTAAAACGGCGAAGGCGATGAGCGCATAGGTTTTCGCTTCGGCGGCACTTTCAAAAAGCATGAACTTTCCGATGAATCCCGCGAGGGGAGGGATTCCTGCGAGGCTGAAGGCTGCGATCGCAAGTGCAATGGCAAGCGTGGGGTTCTCTTTGGAAAGACCGCGCAAGGAGTCGAAT
>MNYL01000011.1 GCA_001873075.1 Fibrobacteres bacterium CG2_30_45_31
GGTCGCCCTGCAGCCATCGATCCGGTTTTTCCCAAATTTCACCCACAATGTAAGCCTCTGGATTAATGGCTTTAACTCGCAAGCGAAATTCCTGCCAAAAAGAATCATCATCAATTTCATTCGGGACATCCAAACGCCAACCATCAATGCCTCGGTGCATCCAAAACTCGCCCACTCGCATTAAATAATTGCGAACTTCCGGGTTTTCCATATTGAATTTCGGGAGTGCCGGAATATTCCACCAACAACGATAATTAGGGGTCCCTGAATACGCATTCAGTGGAAAATGATCCACATAAAACCAATCTCTATAGGGCGATTCTTCCCCTTGTTCCATAAGGCTTACAAAAGGGAAAAAGCCCCTGGAACAATGGTTGAAGACACCATCGAGAATAATGCGCATTTTGCGGTCGTGAACCGCTTTGACTAAATCATCAAAATCCGACTCTGTACCAAGTACGGGATCAATGCTAAAGTAATCCACAGTATGATAGCGATGATTCGAAGCACTCGTAAATATGGGGCAAAGATACAAAGCGTTGCATCCAAGACTTTGTATGTAATCAAGTTTTTCAATAATGCCGCGAAGATTTCCTCCGCACATTCCTTGCGCCGTGGGAACACTTTTCCAAGGTTGAAAATGGCCCACGGCTTTATAATTTAAAGATCTGAAAAATCGATCTGGAAAAATCTGGTAGAAGACAGTCTGTTGCACCCATTGGGGACAATTAAAAACAGGGTTCATTTAGATTTTCCAGATTTGACGATTTTTTCGTTCCTCAACTAACTTGCGAATAATTGATGACAAAGCCGTATTCTCAAACAGTTCTTCTACTGTACAAGGCATACGATAAGACCAATTGTGGGGGCCCACAGTCCCTGGAATATTCACCCGCTCCTGATCTGGATTCAAAGGCGTCCAACGAGAAGACAACGCCAAAAGATCTTGTAAAGGAGGAATTGAGAATAAACTATTCGTAGAGAATAAATGACGAATGATATCCCGAACGACATCAGGAGTCAAATGTTCTGGAGCACTTCCCATAAGGTGTAAATGTTGCCAATAGAGTTCCTTGTCGAAATCCCGTTCTTCCCACAAACCCAAAAGTGTGGAAGAATCATGGCAACTGGTGGTACTCACCGAAAGCCGCGGATAATCTGCCGCTTCATAATAGGGAGAATAAGGGGAATCCCAATTGCGAGCCCAGCGTTCTACACGGAGCGACAAAATGTTGAGCTTGAAAAGTACATCCGGGACGCAACGAGGCACGGAACCTAAATCTTCAGCACAAACTAACATGTCCGTTTCGTTCACTAATTTGCTTAAAAGATTAGTCCCATTTTCGCGCCACAAATCTTCTTGAGCGGCCGCATTTTTGCCGATAATTTCTCGCAACTTATCCTGCTCATTTTGGGGCAGCGTAAATAAAACGGGCTGATCATACCAATACCAGTAGGGGTACAAATTATCACCGACTGAATGTGGCACAAAAATGCGATTCCAATAAATTTTGAGCAGCGCATCTTTTACAGACGAACTTTCAGGCAGGGCTATAATGGCTTTTTCTGAAGCATTTTTTTCTTTGAGAACATAACGATCCCTGGAATAGCCAAACAATTCAAAATATTTACCGATGACATCACCCACCGCGTCGCCCAAAAATTGGGCGAGTTGTTCCTTGGAATAGTTGGGACGCTGTAAATAATCAATGGTTTCGCTTTTAAAGCCCGCCGCTTCTAAAGAAGCCCGTGTAATCGGAATTGAAGGCTCAAAATGCCCGAGAATTCCCGTGATTTCGCTTTCTGGAACCGCCCAAATGCGGAAAAAACCCAACACGTGATCAATGCGGTAGGCATGATAAAATTTGCTCGCCTGATTCAAACGCGCACGCCACCAGCTAAAATTATCCTTGATGATTTCATCCCAGCGATAGGTCGGGAATCCCCAATTTTGACCACTGTGGCTAAACATATCAGGAGGGGCCCCTGCGCGATTATTCAGAGAAAAATAGTGGCGGCTAAACCAAACATCTGCGCTATCTTCGTTAATGAGAATGGGGATATCGCCCTTGATGCGAATGTCAATTTTAGAAAGTTCACTTACGGCGACCTTAAACTGAGCTTCGGCTTCAAATTGCATCCAGGCTTGAAACAAAGCATCTTTGTGATGTTTGCGCCACAAGGCCTCTACGTTCGCAGCCGTCGGATTCTGATTGGCTTTCCAATCCTTCCAACTCGCTTCATTATTCTGGGCTTTCAATAAACAATAAACGGCATAAGGCTTGACCCAAGCATTGGCATCAATCCATTTTTGGAATGCAGGATTTTTTTCGAGTTTTTCAAAACGATTATCGAAAATATTGCGGAGCATCGACCGCTTCCAACGCGTCACATCTCCAAATGGTACCCGGGGTTCTTTGCCAAACTTAGTTTGGGCGGCAATAATTTCGTCTTTGAAATCATCCGAACCGCGCACCACCTGCATATTGATGTACACAGGATTCAACGCAAACGCACTTCGCGCACTGTAGGGGCTCGATTCCCATCCAGTATCATTGACGGGCAGAATCTGGATTAGATTCAAACCGCACCGTTTGGTCCACTGTCCAAAGGCAATGAGGTCTAAAAACTCACCTATTCCAACACTATTCTGAGTACGAAGACTAAAGACAGGAACAGCAATGCCTGTCTGGAAAAAAGAATGATCACCATATCGCATATTCCCAAAGATATATTCTATTTTCGCTCAAATTATCGAAAAAAAAGCAGTTTTTAAACTGCACAATAAAGGCCCTAAAGACACCAAAGGAGAGGGTTTTATGAGCTGGGAATGTCAATATTTGATGGAAAATCGTTGTACGAAACGCAACACGACCTGCGACCCAGGGGCTCCGGGGTGTGTTCTCCAAGGAAAATTCAGTTTTCCCCTCAAAGAGAAAGCGGAAGCATCTACTTCTTCAGCGTGTCCAAAACCTCATACCGTTCGTAAGCAGCCATAAGGGCCGCATCTGCTTGGGCTAGGTCTTTTTGCGCAGGCACCAGTTTGGCGGGGTTTAAATAGACCTCGTCAGTCGCAAGAAGTGCCTGAATCGCCACAATTTTTGCTTCCAGGGATTCAATGAGTTTGGGGAGCGCTTCGTATTCACGCTGCTCTTTGTAACCCAGCTTTTTTTTAACGGGTGGCAACGCGTCTTCATTTTTTTTGTCGTCTTTTGTGGTGGGCTGTTTTTGTGCGGCCCGTTTTTCTCGTTCGCGGCGAGAGAGTTCATAATCCGAATACCCACCGATGCTTTCGTAGACTTCTCCTGGGCCTTCCACAGCGAGTACGTAAGAAGCAATGGTATCCAAAAAGGCCCGGTCATGACTCACCACCAACACCGTTCCCTTATATTCGGCAATTAAATCCGCGAGGAGATCGAGTGTCTCCATATCCAGATCATTGGTCGGTTCATCCAAAACCAGCACGTTAGACGGATGCGAAAAAAGACACGCCAGCAAAAGGCGATTGCGTTCCCCGCCCGATAAAGCACTGATGGGCCCACGAGCGCGATCCGGGGAGAATAAAAAGTCTTGTAAGTAACTCAAAATGTGACGTTTTTCACCATTGATTTCGACCCAAGCTTGTCCATCGCCAATATTTTCTAAAAGCGTTTTGTCTTCTTTGAGACTGGTGCGCATTTGATCAAAGTAGGCAATCTGCAAATTGGTTCCTAGACTTACGTCTCCTGTATCAGGGGTGAGCTGGCCTAAAATCAGGCGAAGCAAGGTCGTTTTGCCACACCCATTCACGCCCACAATGCCCACTCGATCTCCGCGAGAAATTTCAACCGAGAAATGCGAAACGAGTTGTTTGTCATCATAGGCAAAAGAAATATCGGTAGCACGCGCGACCATGCGACCCGAGCGATCTGCTTCGGTGATTTGCATGTTCACGTTCCCTGTGCGGACGCGCCGATTTGCACGTTCTTCACGCATACTCTTGAGGGCTCTTACCCGGCCTTCGTTACGAGTGCGCCTGGCCTTGATTCCTTGGCGAATCCACGTTTCTTCAATCGCTAATTTTTTATCAAAAAGCTTGCTTGCCGTCGCTTCATTTTCTAATTCAGCGTCTCGAAAGGCCACAAACTTGTCGTAAGAAAAATTCCAGGAACGGACACGACCGCGGTCGATTTCCAAAATACGTCCCGCTAATTTGCGTACAAATGCTCTATCATGACTGATAAAAAGAATTGCCGAAGAAAGGCGCGAGAGGATTCCTTCTAACCATTGAATAGAGGGGATGTCCAAGTGATTTGTCGGTTCATCCAAGAGTAATAAATCGGGTTCGGTGGCAAGCACTTTTGCAATAAGCACACGGCGTTTTTGTCCGCCGCTTAATTTGTCATAAATGGCATCGCCATCCAAACCGGTTTTGCCCAGAATCGATTCACCAGCGCTCTGCCGTTCGTGCGAATCATTTCCAATAACAATATCCCGGACCGTACCCTCCAGATGATCGGGGATTTCTTGAATCAGTCGCGCGATCCGAATCCCATTTTTGCGGATCACTTCACCGGATTGAACTCCCATTTCACCCGCAAGAATTTTGAGGAGCGTACTTTTACCTTCGCCATTGCGCCCAACCAGGCATACTCGTTCGCCAATTTCAATATCAAAGGAAACATCATCTAACAGCGGCGGACCGCCGAACCTAAGCACCAGGTTGTGCACAGAAAGAAGAGCCATACTGTAAGGAACCTTTAGACCAAAGGATTTTTGCGAGGACGACCGCGACCGCGTTTCACAGGAACTTCTGTTTCTGTGCCGTCTTCATTCAGGACCTTCACTACCGGAAGAGGTGCTGAGGCATGAGTGACGGCTGCGACCTTCTTGAGTTTTTGAGCCCGTTCTGTAGCAAGCGTTTTCGCGCGTTCTTCGGCACTCACCACCATCGCCTTAGGCGCTGTAGACCGATTGAAGCCAAAACTTCCACTGAGAACCCGACCTGAAGCCGGTCTAGGAGGTGTGGTCAAAGCGGGTTTAATCATCGAGACCGCGGGCTTAGGTGCCACCGAAAGACGATTTTCAAAAATATCAGTTTTCTTGGGCACCAGGGGTTTCGGAGTCGGGGCATCCGCCTTGGCGCCTTCAAAATCGCTCAATTTAGGCATTGGTTTAGTGCTCGCTACCGAGTTCCAATGCACCGGACGTTCGTGGCGATGTTCGTATTCTGCAGCAATTTTGCGAATTTTTTCTTGTTCTTTCGCAGTTTTCTGAGATTCACGATCTTTTTTTGAAGGTCGTTCGCGAAAACGCTTCGCATTTCCTTCCATGGGATTCAAAGCCAATATTTCTTCATCGGACAAACCTCTTAATTCCAGAGGTACGTCCACGGTATTTTTCTCATTTTCGGGAGAATCGTTCATTTCAAACCTTAGCTGCGCGTCGCAAACACTAAAAAATGCCAATATTATCGGTACAAAATTAAAAAAAATTAATATTTCTGTTTGTCAAGGCCTAGAAATTTAGGGGGGTGGGTTTTATTTTTGGTGAACATGCTTCGGTTTACACAAGACATTCTTTTATCCCTCCGCGCCATCTCTAATGAAGACGAAGCCAAGATTATGTCTAAAGGCGTTCGGGAACAATTTGACTTCTTAGGCGTGAAGGTCATCGCAAGGCGCGAAATCACTTACCCCATTTTTGAAAAGAATCCGCCATCTGATGGGGATGAGCTTGTACAGAGAGTCTCCGATATGTGGGGGCAACCCTACCGCGAGATCCAGTACGCTGCCTGTGATTACCTGTTTAAGCACAAGACCTTACTGGGTGGTCAGCATCTTAATTTCTTAAAGGGCCTTATAAAGACTCGCTCTTGGAGAGATACCGTTGATACTTTGGCTACCAGTGTTCTGGGAGACCTCGCTTGGCGGTTCCCCACCTTGCGTGGCAAAATAGCCTCATGGATTCGTGACCCGAATATCTGGATTCGCCGGAGTGCCCTTATTTTCCAAATGCAGTACCGCGATCATACCGATTGGCCTTTGTTGCAAGATTTCTGCACCTACTGCGCTCAGGACGATGAGTTCTACATTCGGAACGGCATTGGACGCGCTCTTAGTGAATACGCCCGCGTGAACCCTATGGAAGTGCGCCGTTTTGTTTTGAACACGCCGTTCTCTCCGCTGACCGCGCAAGAAGTCCTCAAACATATTTGAGAACCCCTCTAAAATTTATTTTCGTAACAAATCGATTGTGGTATTTCGTTTTTTAGGGCCGTTTCTATAACAAGTCATAAATAAGATACACAGCCATGGCAATACTCGTCACACTAATAAAACGCGTGATGAACACATTGCCTTTTTTCTGTTGAAGTTTACTTCCAATGTAGCCCCCGAGCCAGGCACCCAAGGCCATCGAGAGTCCCAACAGCCAATTTACTTTTCCCGTAAGAGCAAGACCCAACGTGCTTACCAAAAGAAAAGTAGTGGTCAAGGCATTTTTGAGCGCATTCACGTGAATCAAATCCAAACCAGTGTAACGAGACAACGCAAAGATCTGCAGAAAACCCACGCCCACTTGCATTACACAGCCATAAATGGATACCGCTAAAAAGCCAAAAAAGCCCCCCCACGTGGCATGTTCCGGAGGATGCTCTGGTGGTTTCCCTAAAATATTTTTCTTGAGATTGCTCATCACCACCACGAGGCAGATCGCCACGGAAAGAATCCCCTGAAACAAACGATCGTCCAACTTTATCAGAAAAAACACTCCGAAAAGAGCACCGATCATTGTGGGCGGAAAAAGTTGCCAATAGAGTCTGGTGTTCAGATAACCGTGCTTACGCAAATTTGCTACAGAACTGATGTTGCCAATGAGAATGCCAATGCGATTGGTGCCATTCGCCACGGTGGGTGGGAGTCCCAAAAAAATCATTATCGGAAGACTGAGCGTACTCCCTCCACCCGCTATGCTATTGATACAACTCACTAAAGTGCCTAAACCGAAAAAGATAGCAAGCATGGCGATAGAGCTAGTTTCCATTATTGCTCCAATTCTTTTTGAAGGAACGTCTTATTTTCCAAAACTTTTTCACGCTGTTTGTTATCGGGAAATTCGGTGAGGCAACGGTCTAGGGCGGCGATCGCTTGAGTCAAATTTTCTTTTGCTTTTTCAGGGTGCTGCCTCGATTTTGAGAAAAAGTTCGAAGCTCTGGTGCGTTCTTGTGTGCAGTAGGTTTCCCCCAACGAGTCGAGAGCCACCATCGCTTTTTTGCGAAGCGAACTCGCCTTGAGTTTTGTCCATTTTATTTTTGCTTCGAGATAATTTCCTTTGCGTTCTAATTCCTGAGCCTCCGCAAATGCCTTTTGTGGATCCCGCGTTTTCCAATAAGCTTTATCTTTTTCCGATTCTTCCATGCGCATGTTTGAAATGGTCATGAGTGAAAGTTTCAATTGTAAGGTATCTACAAAACTCGGAAATCTCATGATGGTTCCCATCATTGCTGTCTCCGCTTCATCGAAAAGCGCTTTGTCGCGAGCAAGGTTGAGCGCATTTTGTTTTTCTGTTTGTACCTTCGCATAAGTCTTATGGTAAGCGATCAAGGCCTGGTTTTTAGTCCAAGCCACGAGAGAATCGGGTGGGTTCATAGCAATGAGGCTGTCTGTATATTGCGTTACTGTTTCATAAGAGGAACTTACGGCATTCAGATTTATAATCTGCAACATGAGCGGTTTCATGTGTTCGCTTTTTGAAATCTGCTTGGCTCGAATTTTTGATTCCATACGAGAAACGCGCGCTGTCCATTCCTCCCAAAGTGGCTTGAGAACCGAAAATTGTTCAACAATTTCTGCAGCGGCGTCGGTGTTGCCAACCGCTAATAAAGAATCCGCCCGAAATAATGCCCGTTCTACCAGATGAGGAATTTCTTGATAAATGTCAGGTTCAGTAATAGGGAGAAGCGTGAGTGAATCGCTTTTAAGGCTATCGGGAAGGGCTTTGTCTGGTTTCACTGTATCGGATAGGACGAGGACGTTATCCGATTTTGTCTTACCAGTACTTGTTTTTGGACTTTCTGTAGCAAAAATTTGAGAATTTTCAGACGCCACTTTTTGTTTTGCTGTGCCAGAACAAGCAACGAGGAAAATTACAGAGAGAAGTAAAAAGGGAATCTGTTTTTTTGCAATGGGGACGCCTAATTTCTTTTGCATTTTCTGCATGATGTTTCCTTTTTCCATTTTTAAAAATCAGGCCCGATAGGCACAAAAGCATCTTTACCGCTAAAGTCTGGAGGAAGTTCCCATTCATTCGTAGCAGGCTTTGCTGTTGCTCCTGATGAAGTTGTAGCTTCCCCAGTGGTAGCTGTAGTTGCCTCCCCCGCCACAGGAGCAGGGAGAGAAAGTGAAGTCACAAAGCCCGAGCTTGCCGCGGTGGCCGCAGCGGTCGCAGTGACCACTGGAGGGATGTACCCAGGAACATCCAGCCAAGGAATCTGAAGTCCGCCCTCAGTTTCACCCGCAAGAGGAATTCCCGTTAATGGATCCACACCCATCATCCCGCGTTCACATTCCACTCGAAACGGGGCCTCTCCCGTTGCCAAGAGCGAAATATCTAAGAAATCCACTTGCTTATTTTCTTTGCGCGCGTCAATGACTCCTTTGGCAAAACTCGCCCACTGCGGAAGTCCACCTGAAGCCCCCGCAATTCGGGTACGCCCCGATTTCAACGGACGGTTATCATCAAAGCCTATATAGCTTCCGACAGCAATCACAGAATCCAAAGCAAAACCATTTTTGGATGGCACATAGGTGGGGATTGCTCCCATAAATGCCACATTGCGATAATCATTAGTTGTGCCCGTTTTTCCAAGAGCCGGGTATTTGAGCTTTGTTTTTCCATCGGGAGAATTCAACGTGATATTGTCCAGTTGGCTCCGCGCGGTTCCATGGACAAAAACAGAGCGCAACATGATACCGATTTGCGCCGTGACCGTATCACTCAAGACTCGTTTCGATTCTGTCGAGTTTACAAAAAGCGTACGGCCATCGCGATCTTTAATTTCTTGAATCATGCACGGTTCATTCCAATCGCCATCGGCGCACTTGTAAATTTTACCCGTCAGTAAAGTCTGGTAAGCGGTGGTCATGTCCGCGAGTGGAATTTCATTCACACCCAATGGCATACTGAACACTTTTTGCAATTCCCCGTGCACCCCAATTTCGTTCGCAAACGTTGCAAAAGCAGCCATGGCAAGCGAGCGCCGGAAATCGGGCCAATCCCTGAGGTTTTGCATGTCCAAGTAATTGGCCTCATTGTCTACCGGCTCCACCATACTCACCAGTCGTTTAAAATCGGCGAGAGTGAAACTGGGAGCAATCATCACTTGCTCTGCAGAGGATAACGGCATGGAAGCACCCAGGTTGGACTCTTTCGAAAGACGTTCTCGCAAAATCTCGTAGTAGTGCAAATAATTATGATTCAACAACGGTAAATTTTCCGGATTTTTTTTCTGCGACCTTATGCCCGCCTCCACAAAACGACCATAGAACATATTCTGCAAAGTGCGAGCCTTTTGTGGCGAACCTTCGTATATGAACCGCCTTACTAAAGCGTCCCGAGCGCGAGTAAACTGAATTTCTTGTTTGGTCTGGTCGCGGAGAGTGAGCCCATACTTGTCGCGAAGTCTTTCAAAATAAGCTCTGTCATCTTCATCCGCAAAACGTGCGTAACCATTCGCTTTCGCCACTTGTTCAAATTCTTCCAAGCTTAATTTGTCAAGCAAGTGTTCCAACAGCCAAACACTCGCCACATTTTCAGAGCGAGTCGCAGCCCACAACATGCTGACCGTTTCTCCCTTGTTTTTGTGATCGGGTCTCGGAAAATAAAACACATCGTTATATTGGAAAAGATTAAAATCATTTTCTAAAACATCAAGATAATGCCAGTTGTACTTGAGCGCTAGGCCATAGAGTAAAGGTTTCCAACTAGAACCCAATTGACGCAGTGCCTTGAAAGAACGGTCAAAGCCAGTATCATGAAATCCACCCTGTGTCGCCACCACACGACCTTCTTGAAGAGCCACCAAAGCACCTTGCAATACCGGTTCCGTTTCAATTTGACAAGGGACACGTTCGTTGACTGTCACCGAGTCCAAAATACTTACCAACAAAACGGAGCCTTTACCTAACCGTGGCGCAAGCACCGTGGCGGGGTTCGCTCCTACACGGGTCCCAAAATCCTTGATCATTTTCGCATCTACAAAGCCCTGCAATTGTCCAAAGGAGAGGTAAATTTTTTGCAATTCACCATTCGCCGCATGCGTTACGGAATCCACAGCCCCATACAAATAATCGCCCTTGCGCGCATAGAGAGCGCGATTCGGCAAATCCGACTTCGGGAGTACAAAGCCTCCCAATCGCACCTGCAAATCAGAGATGTTCTCCTGCACCGCATGCATTGCCGCATTTTGATATTCCGCGTCCAATGTGGTCACAACTTCCAACTGAGCCTTGCGCCAATCATTCACGTCTTTATCTTTAAAAAGGTCACTGTAAAATTCACCGTCCAACTTTTCTTCTAAACGAGAAAGGGTTGTCGAAAGGGTAAAACGGAAATTTCCCCGCTTGAAAATCAATGGTTTCGCGAGCGCAGAATCGGCCACACTCTTCGTAATATAATGTTCTTCTACCATGCGCCCTAACACATATTGCAAACGCGCACGACCATTTTCCAAAGCCTTTTTACGACGTTCCTCATTACGCTGAATAAAGGGATCGTAATTGTAAGGTCCCTTCACGGAGCCCGCAATAAAGGCACATTCAGCAAGCGTCAAATCTTTGAGTTCTTTGTTAAAGAAGTACTGCGCCGCAATGGCTACACCCTTTCCTGTGCCAGAAACATGGAACTGATTCAAATAAAATTCGAGAATTTCTTCTTTAGAAAAATTCTTTTCCATGCGGAGCGCATTGATGAGCTCACGCCATTTTTCCTTGATGGAAGTTTCTTCACGACCAAAAATATTTTTGACCGCCTGCTGCGTTAAGGACGACCCACCCTCACGCAAATGCCCCATGCGAATATTGTTGAGCATCGCGCGCGAAAATCCGCGAATATCAAAACCGTGATGTTCCCAATAACGAGAATCTTCCGCTGCCACCAGTGCGTTCACTACATTTTCCGGAATCTCCCCAAAAGGAACATATATTCTGTGGTTCACATCAAAAAAAGCGCCTAACAAGGAATTTCCATCTCGGTAAAAAACACGCGTTTCGCCCGAAAGCACATTCAGAATGGCCTCGCGGTTGAAAATGCCATCAGGATCCTTGTTCGGAAACACCTTAAAGACAACGACATAGAGAGGAATCGCGCAAACAAGTCCCACAAGGAGGATCGCCAAGGCAATTTTCAAAAGTTTTTTCACAATTCGCATGCAAGACCTGTGTGAAGAGATAAAGGCATCGCTAAAAATAATTTTTTAGTGCTCATTTCATGCTATCACAACGAGAAGACACCCGAAAAAGGGTGCATTCACATGTTTTTTAGTGGAGTGCGCTTGAAATTGTCTTCATATTTATTTACAATTAGGGCCCCGAATGGGAAGGTGGCCGAGCTGGCCTAAGGCGCGTCCCTGCTAAGGACGTATAGGACTTAATCCTATCGCGAGTTCGAATCTCGCCCTTCCCGCTCAAAAGACCTCTGTACGCAAGTGCAGGGGTTCTTTTGTTTTAAATCTGTTTTTTTTGCTTTTTTCTTGTTTCCTCTTATTTCTTAAGGGAACCCGGCGAAAAAAAGCGAGAAAAAGCACAATGCGCAACAGCCCAATGTACCGAAAATGGATTTGTTTTGATCCCTTTAATATTCTACCTTTGGCGCTAATATGAAATTTGAAGAACTCCCCCTTGAAACATCCCTGCAACGAGCGATCAAAGCCGTGGGATATGAGACGCCCACTCCAATCCAGGAAAAAGCGATCCCGCCTCTCTTGGAGGGCCATGATCTTTTAGGAATCGCCCAGACGGGTACGGGAAAAACCGCCGCTTTCGCTTTACCCATTTTGCAACAATTGCTTGTGTCTGGAAAAGTTCGAGAGCCTAAATGCGTACGCGCCCTTGTTTTGCTGCCCACACGAGAACTCGCCATTCAAGTGGAAGACTGCTTCCAAAAATATGGACAGTATACTTCTATTTCTACGGCTTGCGTTTTTGGTGGCGTGAGCGATGTTCCTCAGAAAAAAGCACTCCTCCGTGGCGTTGATGTTTTGGTAGCGACCCCAGGCCGATTGCTGGATTTGATCAACCAAAAGGTGGTTTCGCTCCGCAAACTTGAATTTTTCGTCTTGGATGAAGCAGATCGTATGCTCGACATGGGATTCATTCACGACATTCGCAAAGTGGTGGCGATGCTTCCGCCCGTGCGTCAGAATTTATTCTTTTCCGCAACGATGCCCGCAGATATTACCAAACTTGCCGCTCAGATTTTACGTCCACACCCCATTCGCATAGAGGTGACGCCGGCGAGTACGCCTATTGAACGCATCACGCAAACGCTTTACCGTATAGAAAAGAAGCGCAAAGGGGCACTGCTTCGCGCCCTTCTGATGCAGAACCCGGACATGACCAAGGTTTTAGTCTTTAGCCGCACCAAACATGGAGCAAACCACATTGTGGAAGCTCTTGAAAAAGCAGGAATCACCTGTGCCGCGATCCATGGCAACAAAAGCCAGACCCGCCGCCAGGAAGCTCTCGGCAATTTCAAATGCGAAATCATTCGTGTTCTCGTAGCGACGGATATCGCCGCCCGCGGTATCGACGTGGATGATGTTTCTCACGTTTTTAACTTTGACTTACCTGAAGTCCCCGAAACTTATGTGCACCGCATTGGGCGCACGGCCCGCGCAGGCAAAGGCGGCTCCGCTGTCGCGTTCTGCTGTGACGAAGAACTCGATGAGCTCAAGGCCATTGAACGCTTAATTCGCACGCGTATCCCGGAAGGGGACCCTGCCATTCTCGCGAATCTCCCCGCAGATGCCCCACGCGGTCCCCAGGGAAGGCCTCAAAGTCGTCCCCCAAGTCGCCCGCAAGGACGTGCTCAGGGACGTTCACAAGGTAGACCTCAAGGAAGTCCGCAGGGAAGAGCACAAGGTCGTAATGGTGCTCCGGAACGCAGGGAACGGTCGGTATCCTCATCATCGGAACAGCCGCAACAACAGCAAAACTCTGAACAACGCCCGGCAACACCTAAAACAGCAAGCGGGGAACGTCCCGGTAGCCGCGCCCGCAAACGTTTCTGGGATAAATTCCGTCCCAAATCCGAAGGCTAAATTTATTTTTGATTTAGGGCCCCTCTAAGAATTCATTTTCTGCAACCAGAAGCCGGTTCCCTCCGGGGAACATCAGGCTTCGCAGAGCTGACCTTTGATCGGCCCCGCAGGGGTGAGGATGGAACAACGTGACACCGCAACAAATTGGCTGTGGCCATTCGCCATAGTTCGTTGCTCAAAGTGGCGAATAACAGCATTATTCGCCACTTTTCGCGTCTGCTCTGGCTCGGCCTCGCTCAATTTTGCGGTCGCAAACCAATTTTTAGAGGTGCCCTTTCTAAAGCTCGCAGAAACCGGCGGGCTTTTTTATTGTGAACGACCCTTATTTTTCCACAATTTTCCCGGAAAGTTCTAAAAGATCTTTTGTTGCAAAAAGGCCGGAACCCGGTGATGTCAGGTGGTAAAAAGATTGACGCACCACGGAACTTGTGTTGAATTCAAATGAATCCAATCGCAACCGATAACTCTCTCTCGAATTATCAAAACCGATCCAATATTGAGGAAGCTTGATTTTCCCTTTAGACGCAAGCTCCATGAGAATGCTTGCCACCTCATCATTCACGCACACCCAAACACTCGGCAATACTGTTTTGCTATTCAGTAATCGTAGAAGTTTGTCTGCTATTTGCTTACGTGCAACGGTCTCAACATTTTCTCCTTTCGCTCCTGATTTGATTGCCTCTTGACGATATGCCCACGGACTAGGCATCGTTTTATCGACGACAGCAATCGTCTCAATCCCAGAGTTTTGCAAACCGATCAAACGATCTTTAGACCAGTTACTTTCATGATAGGGCGAAATGAATGCTACTTTGATGTAGCCCTTCGCAAGTAAATATTTTCCCACGGCATTCCCTGAAAACGTACCAAAAGCCAAATTGAAAAAAGCCCATTTTTCTTTATTCCGCAAGGATCGTGGCAATGCTTCAACGGGATGTTCCCACCAAACAGAAACAGGGTAAGTTTGCGCTGCCAAAATATGGAGTAGATTCCGCGGACGGGTCAAAAGCCATGTAGAGACAAGGCTTCCCAAACACAACGGAAAATCCGAGAGCTTACATTCTTTTCCGTAACGATTGAGGAACCGTTCACGTTGCTCCTCATACCCCAAGATGATTAATTCTAAATTTTGTTCTTCTGCAACGCGGTAAGCCTCTTTTAATAATTCGATTTCGCGGTCACTTTCCAGAAAAAGAGTTCCAAAGGCATCACAACGAGTAATCAAAATTACTTGAGTCTTATTAAAATCGGAATCCTTCCCCACAACGGGAAAATATCGTCCTTGCCCCACGCGATCTACAATCCCTTGTGCCTGCATTTGCTCAAAATATTTTTGTACTGTCGCCCGAGAGACATTGTACCGCGCGGCCATTTCCTTGATGCTTGGTAATTTTTTCTGCGGATCATAATACCCGGACCTCCAATCTTCGCGTACTCCAGCTTCCACCTGTTGCAACCCTGATAAGTGGGGCTCTGGCAGCTTTTCCCAATCAGGTTTTTTACCCCAAAAGAACCCCTTCCCTTGAAGCGAATAAATGATACCCCGGGCTAACAATACTTTGAGCACCTTATGAGCTGTTGCGGGGGAAATTTTTAAAGACTCGGCAAGAAGTCGCACCGAAGGCAACTTTTCTCCCGCAGATTGCGGCGCTTTCAGAATGTTTTTTACAATATCCAAATACATAGTACAGTTAGTACAAATATAAGCAAACTAAAAAGATAAGGGAGTAACTAAAATGCGTTAAGACCTATTTTAATGAAAAACGAGGATAGTCCCATGAATTTAAACACTATTTTATTTTTGACCGCGTTACCTGTTTGCGCCACAGCAATGCAAATAGGAGCGTGGGTCGGTGGGGATGGCACCACCCCTCAGCCTACACAAGCAAACGTCGATGCCTTCGAAACTTTACAAGATCGCCACCTGGATCTTATTAGCGTTTTTGCCCTTTGGCAATATAACGACTGGGCTTGGACAAAAACATACGCCGATATCGCAGTCAATAACGGGTCTACGCTTGTGGTCACCTGGATGCCCAATGATTACGCCGTCGCTGATATTAACAGTGGGGTCTACGATTCTTACATCACTGAGTTTGCCAATGGAGTTAAAGATTTTGGGAAAGAAATTTGGATTCGCCCGTTCCATGAAGCGAATGGAACTTGGTATACCTGGGCCGTTGGCAATTCCAGTGGTGCAAATACCAATGCAACTGTTGCTGAAGCATTCCGCCACGTTGTGACAATATTCAAAAATTTGAATGTGACTAACGTAAAATGGGTTTGGACAACCAACAATAAAAACAGTACCGCCGCCACTTCTTTTACAGGCACTTACCCAGGAGATGACTATGTAGATTACATTTCCATTGATGGTTACAATTGGGGAAAATCGCAAAGTTGGGCCTCTTGGCAAAGCTTCTCGAGTGTTTTCAGTGCTTCCTACAAGGCCCTTGCCAACATCAACAAGCCCCTCTTTATTGCTGAATTTTCCAGCTCGGAGATCGGCGGAGATAAGGCGCAATGGATTAGAGATATGTTCAACGTTCTCCCGACGCAATTTCCAAAGATTATGGGCCTAATGTGGTTTAGTCAGAGCAAAAGCTCCACGGAAGCGGATTGGGCATTAAACACTTCCGATGCTGCAGTGACC
>MNYL01000100.1:0-3204 GCA_001873075.1 Fibrobacteres bacterium CG2_30_45_31
GAGAGCTCCGCTTTCTGTGTTTTGCGTGAGGGATGGTGACCCGCAAGGGCGGAGACTCCGGCACGGAGGCTCCGTTGCAGGAGCCGGGCGCGATGGCATCCCGTGTGAATCGCCGTCGCGGGCGGCCCTGCAATACAGCCCGACCCGGCGGGGTTCCGCGGGAACGTCCCGTCGCGAAGCCGGGGCACGCCCTGAAAGAGCCTTCGACCCCGTACTCGCCATGTGGGCCTCCCCGAATCCTGCGGGACAATATATGGACCCTTATGGATTTGGCGGTGATCCGGTGAATGGGGTGGATAGGGATGGACGATTTTGGAAGGAACTGGGCAAGGGCGTGGCTTCCATTGTCGGAGGTTTTACAGCAATGAAAACGTTTGGCGCCATCACAACCAATGTGGCTCAGCACATCTATCAGGATGGTGTGACAGATTGGAATATGCAGGATTTGAAGTCTCTGGGAGAGTCTGCGGCGATTGATGCCCTCGGTGGGCCGGAAACTTTCTCCACGACGATGACTAATAGAAGCCTTGTGAATCGCATATGGGATGATCCCCGTAATACGCAGGATATTCTTGGTGATGCTTTCTGGGGCGGTTACGCCATCGACCAGATGGGACATGAATTGGGGACTCTGGAGATCGCGACGGGAGGCACTTATGATTATTATCATGGCTATGTAGCGTATCAAGGTGGTGTTGTGGCATGGAATATGCGCCAGTCGGGGAACGGCGGCCAAGCGTTCGAACATTTCGGTCATGCACTGTTTTTTGATAAACTCAGGAGCGACCAACTGGCTCATGAGATCCAGCATGTGCAGCAGATGGAAGCCGGGGGAGCGCGTTTTGGAACCATGTACAAGATGTTCAAAGCAAACGGCTATAATTTGGGTGTTAACAAGGAGAGCTATGCGAAGTCCAAGTATGAAATGGATGCCTATTATCAGCAATATCTGTATGAAGAAGGCTATGTTGATATTTATGGCAATGAGCTGAAGGATCTCCCGTCAACGGAATATGACAGTGATGATTTTCAGTACTTTTTGGATAAATACTATAATGATTATGCCTATACAGCTTTCTTTAATTCAGGCACGGAGATGCCTACAGAAGAGGATTGGGCGGAGTGGCGTTTGTGGAGTGGGAGGGAATGATGAAAAGAAAAATGCGTTTTGTGATCACGGGAATGATTCTGTCGTTTGTGGCACTGTGTGCTTATGCCTGTGAGGGGCACACTCCAGATTATGCCAAAGGCTCTGTAATTTTGCTTATGGGGGTTCCGGGAATTGATTCCTTGTATCCAGACAGCGTTGTCTTTCGGAGTGCGGACGGGCTGGATTCCGTAGTTGCCATGGGCTCGGATACGATTGATTCTGCATCGGGAACACAAGGGTGGTATTCCGAGGTAATGTATGGTTCCGGTATACTACCTTTCACTGGGGACGGTTACATTTCGTTTACTATAGACACCGTTCATTTTGAGATTCCGGTAAATTTTGAGACAGGGTATTTTCGCTGGGATGAGATTAAGATTGGTGGGGACAACGCCATTTTTGGCTTGAAGAATGGGGACAGTTATCCGCTGCCAATCGGGGTGAGTGGCGTGGATTCAATCTATTGCTGGCATTCAAGTAGCGTAATGGTTGAGTAGTGAGGCTAAGATGCTGATGGCAATAAATACCTTATGTCCTATTCATGTTGTACTTTTGCTGCATATGTATCCAACTTATTTTGATCCAGGAACAGAGATGTCTACGGAAGAGGATTGGGCGGAGTGGCGTTTGTGGAGTGGGAGGGAATGATGAAAATTGCGCTATTAAGTTTGTGTGTGTGTTTGCTGGGATGCCCAGATACCCCCGATTACGCCTCGGCAAGAATTTTATTTTATACGGGCGTGTCCGGGACAGATTCCCTGTATCCCGAAAAAGTAATTCTGCGGAATGCTGACAGGTCAGATTCCGTTATCATAATGAAAGACGACTCTGTTGGACTGCCTGATATAGAAACGGATTGGTTTTCGGAAAAAATATATGATATGGAGGAACTTCCCTTTGACGGTGATGGATTTGTTGAGTTTTCAATAGATTCCATTCAGTTTGAATTACCAGCAGAATTCAAAACCGGATATCGTTTTGCCATGACGTTGAAGATAGGAGGATCCAATACATATTTTGGACACCCTGTGGAGAACAGTTATCCGCTTCCGATAGGTGTTGCTGGTGTGGATTCTCTGTATCTTGTTTCTCAGGATAATTTTTTTATGGGGTCTTATTAATATCTCGTCTAGTGCACGGAAAATGTATTTATGAGGAAAAAGGAACTCATGAAGAAGTTGCGCCCAGATTTAGAAAGTGGATGAATGACCGTGGATATACCACATTCTTTCCTGGCGGTGAGAACGGCGACTGGGTCTGGAGTCCGTGCTGGGAATGTGGAAATGACTTTTGAAAGGAGATTAAAAATGAAATGGATAGCTTTTTTGGTGGTGATTCTACTGTTTGGATGTGATAATTGTTCTCGCAACAACAGGTTATTTGTTATGAATGGTGGACATGAGAGGCATATTGTCATTTTTAATGAAGGGGAAGAGGGTGATACCGTTCTTGTTAATGGGCAAGGAAAATTTCAGATATGGAGTAGCGGTTGGAATATGTGCGGGGGATCGGGATATAAGGATAAGATAATACCGGTGGATTCTATCAAAGTGGTGGAGGATGGCATGTCTTTGAGCACCAATGGAGATTACTGGGATGGCGAATGTTCCGACGATGCTCTTGTGCTGGGTTCCGAACTTCATTGCGATTATGTATATCGCGATACAATACGATAAGCTCAACTTTTACAACACACACACTCCCCAAGTACATACGGGCACAGGGATAGATGTCATCGGAAAATAAGCTGTACGTGATGATATAACTTGTGCGATTTTGAGGTATAGGAAGAACGTTCTTGGGAAAGACAGTGGATAAATTCAAAAAAAATGAAAAACTATGTTTTTGCTATGAGTGGGAACTTTTTAATGTGTATTTCTTGCAGACGATCATGGAGAGCTCTGCTTCCCGAGCTTTGCGTGAGGGATGGTGACCTTTTAGGGCGGAGACGCTTCGGCGGCTCCGTTGCAGGAGCCGGGCGCGATGGCATCCCGTGTGAATCGCCGTCGCGGGCGGCCCTGCAATACAGCCCGACCCGGCGGGGTTCCGCGGGA
>MNYL01000100.1:3213-5768 GCA_001873075.1 Fibrobacteres bacterium CG2_30_45_31
ACGTCCCGTCGCGAAGCCGGGGCACGCCATTGCTTTAAGGGCACACAGGGGAAAACGAGACGTTCTTAGGACTCCCCGCGTTTTTGTCCGGAAATTTTATTCTTGAGACGAACTGGATTTGTGGAACTGGACGATTCTTATTGCTTATTTGTGGGGGCCTGGCGGACGTTGGGGGCCAAGGCTCCATGTTTCCTGAACAGGTGTTTGACGAGTGTTCCGAATCCACGGAGGATGCGGTAACGTTCGCGACCATTGCAAAGGGCGAGTTTCGCCTGGTGCATCATGTAAGAAGGGCGCAAATAAAATTCTCTTCGGGCGGTATCGCAGAAGTCGACGAGGTCTTGGCTGGAAAGCGTTCCGCGATGAATCGTGGTGCGGTGATAGCCGTCTTTGTCTAGCCATTGTTTGTAATCGCGACTGTCGAGGGCTCCGCTCTCGATGGCTTCTTTGTAGGCTTCCGTGCCTGGGTAGGCCATGATGGGGTAGAATTGAGCCGTGTTGGGGCTGAGTGTTTTCGCGTATTCCAGAGTGAGGCGGAGGGTGTCTTTGGTGTCGCCGGGGTTCCCGACCATGAAACAGCCGTGGACAAGAAGTTTTGACTTGCGTGCATTCTTGGTGAATGCGATTGCGTTGGTAGTGTCTTTAATCCCTTTGTGGATCTTCTCAAGTACGTCGGGGCTTGCACTTTCAAAACCGACGCACATTTCGCGGCAGCCCGCTTTTTTCATGAGTTGCAGAAGATCTAGCGGAACATCGGCACGGGCGTTACAGCTCCATGTGATTTTCAGTTTTCGCTCAATGATGATTTCGCAGATGGCGCGGACATGCTTGTGGTCTGCGGTGAAGGTGTCATCTTCAAAAAAGACTTCGCCTAAATCTTCAAAGTTTGCCTTGATGTATTCCAGTTCGTTGACCACATCTTGGGGCTCGCGCTTGCGGAAAATATGTCCGTTTATAGTCTGGGGAATGACGCAGTAGCTACAGCGGTGGGGGCATCCGCGCCCGGTGAGAATGACAATGAGCGGATTGAGGTTCGCTCCATAAAAATATTTTTTATAGCAAGCGTAAAGGTGCTTATGATATGTTTTGCTGACCCAGGGGAGGGCTGTCAAATTTTCGATTTTGGGGCCTTCGGGCTGAAAGTCGACAGATCCATCTTCTTTACGGAATGCAAGGCCTGCAATGTCCAAAATGCTAGAGATATCCCCTCGGAGGTAGCGCACTAAATTACGAGCGGTGTAATCGGCTTCACCGATGATGCAGTAGTCGAGATTCGGCTCCATCTGCATGCTTTCGAGAGGTTCGGCACTCGCGTGAGTTCCCATGATTGCTGTGGGGACGTTAAACATCACTTTGAGCGTTTTAATGACCGAAAGATCGTTCAGAATACTGGGGGTGCTGGTGCTTGCAATGATGAGTTCCGGGGAAAAATCGCGCAGATGTGCTACAGTGGCTTCAAGATCGAGCCCCATGGCAGGGCTGTCGATGAGCTGTACCTCGTTGCCATCCGCTTCCACAGTGCCCGCAGCATAGCTGAGGAACATGGGCCAGTAAAGTGTGCTGGATTTGGTGACGCAAGGACTGCGGGATTCCCGGCTGAACATGGGGAAAAAAGGAGGATTTAGAAAAGTAATGCGCATAAGCAATCCCAAAATACATTCTATTATTGGAACAAGTCATAGGTATGTAAAATGAAAGTGCATTTTTTAAACATTTTTTTTGTCCTTTTCTTTAGCGTTTCTGTAGTTCATGCCGCAGAATTGGATACGGTACGCGTCTTGTCTTCTCAAGGGAATTTGAGGCAGGTTTATACCGTGTTGAAGGGCACCCAATTGCATGAGGGACGTTCCATTTCCTACCACGATAATGGTAACGTGGGATTTGAAACAAACTATGTGAATGGGAAACAGGACGGCTTGACCAAAAACTTTTTCTATAACGGTGCGGTTTGGCAGCAAGTCAATTATAAAGACGGTTTGGAAGAAGGGGAATCCCTGACGAATTATGAAACGGGCACTCCGCAGAGAAAAGAAATATACAAGAAAGGAAAATTGGACGGTGTTACCCAAGAATGGGATGTCATGGGTCATCTACGTTTGGAGATAGAGTACAAAGAGGGGCTTATGGATGGAACCGCTCGCATATACGATGCGGAGGGGCTTCTTGCTGAAGATGCACAATTTGTTCGTGGTCTGCGAGAGGGTAAATATCACAAGTACAATAAAGGGATTGTGATTCAGAGCAGCGAATTCAAAAATAATCGCTGCGTTAAGGGCTGTCCTTAAAGTTGCCGTTTAGCCTTTCTTTTCTTTTGTTGCTTCAGTCCGCTGTAAATCATGTAGCCGAAGAAAGCGATGCCCAAACCATAAAGTCCAATGGAAAGCTCTGAGCTGTATTTTTCAATAAGATCCTGCTGGCCGAGGGCGATGTAACCCAAAATAGCCAAAACGATATTCCAGAGAGTGGCGCCAAGAGCCGTGAACAGAGCAAAAGAACCAAGGTTCATTTTAGATAGTCCCGCAGGAATAGAAATCAACTGACGAATGGCAGGGATA
>MNYL01000174.1 GCA_001873075.1 Fibrobacteres bacterium CG2_30_45_31
GCCTTCTAAGCAGTAGGTCGCGCGTTCGAACCGCACAGGGGGTATTACTTTTTTGTGAACACTATTCCTTTTGGGATTGTTCCTTTTTGGTCTATTCACTCTCATGAAAATGCTTGTGCGAGGGATTTCTTCACTCTATATTATGGGTGAGGCGCTCCCTGTTTGCTTTGGTTTCGAGAAGGGATGCTGGATCAAACCGCTACATAAGGTGAACAGGAAGCGTCTCAATTTCATTGATCATCCCTGGACCGTCATGCTTAGCATGGCGGTCTTTTTGTGTGTATTCGAAAACCACCCGCTAAGCCGGTGGTTCCGTATAAGCCTTTTGGCGATCCTGAGTGACACAAGAGTAGCCTACTTTTGTATGAACGGTTTCCCGAACTGAAATTCAAATACCGTAATAGGGAATTTTGGTGTCGAGGGGTGGCAAGTACCTTTTTCTCAGCCAAGCAAGGCCATTGTTTTCACATGAGCCCAAACCAACTTACCGGGATGAATGTCCAGTTGTCGCAAAGAACGGTGGGTCACCCTCGCTAGCAATGGTTTCTTGTCAAATTCCAGATGAACCAGGGCTTGTGCCGGGTGAGTGTCATTGGCGATGGTAGACACCCTAGCATATAAATGGTTCAGGATGCTAGAATCGTCCATCTTGTGGTTGGATAAGCTCACATCCCTAGCCAGTACTCGAATGCGGACAATTTTACCGACCTGAAATTGATGGTTTCGAACCCAGAGATCTTGCTCCCCGACTTTCAATCGGCACAGGTGATCCTTGTTATCCAGTTCCTCGATAGTCGCATCAAAAATGGAACAGGGTTCTTCTCCCAAAGAAACGGGTAGATTCACTTGGGTGAGTACATCTGCAATGGAGCCCGAAGCGATGCATGTTCCCTTTTCCAATACAACGAGATGGTTGGCGAGTTGCGCAACTTCTTCGGGAGAGTGGCTGACATAGAGGATTGGTATGCGTAGCTCCCGCTGCATTTTTTGCAGATAAGGAAGGATTTCATTTTTGCGGGCAAAGTCGAGGGCGGAAAGGGGTTCGTCCATAAGTAGTACGGTGGGATCTGTGGCTAGTGCGCGTGCGATGGATACTCGTTGTTGTTCTCCACCGGAAAGGTTTTTGGGCTTGCGCTCCAGCAACGATTCGATTCCCAGCAACTCGACAACTGCGTCCAGTTGTTCCATGCTAGTCTGGGAGGCGAGGCGTTTTTTCCCATATAGTAAGTTCTGCTGCACGGTCAAGTGCGGAAAAAGGTTAGCGGACTGGGAGACAAATCCCAAATGCCTCTTATGCACGGGAACGAACTGCTTGGAATCCTGCCACACAACCCCTTGTACTGTGATATATGCGTTCGTCGAACGTTGTAAACCAGAGAATTGGCGCAGTAAAGTGGTCTTGCCGCAGCCTGAAGGACCAAATATTGCCGTGACTCCTGAACCGGGTAGTTCAAGGTCTACATTCAAATGGAAGTTATCCAAAGAATGATTCGTGTGGATTTGAATGCCGCTAGCATCTTGTGTGTGCATTAGGCGATGCCTCGATTGCGGATTCTTTGCATTAGGAATAGAACGCAGAATGAGAAGAGGAGAAGAAACAAGGAAAGATGGTGTGCACGGGCGTATTGAAATGCCTCTACATGGTCGTATATCTGTACGGAAACCACGCGACTAATTCCAGGTATATTGCCGCCAATCATAAGCACTACGCCAAACTCCCCTACGGTATGGGTAAAGGTCATCACTCCGGCCACCACGAAACTAGGGAGAGCCATGGGGAGAGCCACTGTGAAAAATCTATCCAGAGGCGAAGCCCCCAAGGTTGCTGCAGCATCTAACATACTGTGATTGCTGGATTCAAAACCCGCCTGCAGAGGTTGTACCATGAAGGGGAGCGAATAGATCACCGAAGCCACCACGAGCCCCGGAAAGGTGAAAGGAAGCGTACCTAGACCAAGGAATTCTGTCACGATGCCCACGGGACCCTTTGGTCCCATTGCCATCAGCAAATAGAAACCGATGACTGATGGAGGCAATACCAGGGGCACGCCGACAATGGCCGCGATCAGATTTTTGAAGCGCGAGTGGGTATGCGCCAGCCACCAGGCTAGTGGAGTGCCTAGTGAAAACAGGATCAAAGTTGCCAGAATCGAGAGCTTGGCGGTCAAGAAAATAGCGGCCCAGTCATCGGCGTGCAACATATTATTCTCCTGGAAGGGTAAATCCGTATTGGGCGAAAATCGTTCTGGCTTGCTTGGTGAACAGGTAGTTTACGAAGTCTTTGGCGAGCTTGTTTTCTTTGGCCCGCTTCATAATGACCAAGGCCTGCTCCAAAGGCTGGTGCAGATCACTGGGTATCAATGCGTAGGGCTTACTTGCAAAGGCGGGACTTTTGACTAATGATAGCGCAAGAATTCCAATGGGAGCATTACCGGATTGGACAAACTGTGCGGTCTGCGAGATGTTCTCGCCAAGGACAAGGCGGCTTTCTACGCTCTTCCAGACTCCAGCACTTTTGAGGGCTTCTTCCGCCCGCTTGCCATAAGGGGCATGCTCAGGATTCGCAATCGCGATTTTCGTAAACCGCTCGGCGCTCAAATCCTTCAGGGTGAGCTTCGATGCATCTTCCTTGTCGCTCCACAGTACAATTCTCCCTACGGCGTAAAGCTTGGGCTCGCTTGCTGTAAGTCCGGCCTCGCCGAGCTTGCGGGGGTATTCAATGTCCGCAGAAAAATACAGGTCGAAGGGGGCCCCTTGCTGTAACTGGGTAAAAGCCTTGCCGGAAGATCCGTAGGCCACTTGAATGGTGTCTGCTGGATGTCCCTTCTGGTATTCTGTTACCAAAAGATCCAAACAGAATTTCAGGTCTGCCGCAGCCGTGATGGACACCGTGCGGGCATGGAGCATTGTGGCACAGCACAGGGAAAACAGTATCGCTACTAGGTATTTCTTCATGGGTTCCTCTTTTTTTATGGGGTGATTAAAGACTGGTGGTCACACGAAATGCCACAGCGGGATCGCTGATTTCTTTTTCGCTGAACAAAGAAAGTTGAATTTTGGTGCGTCCCAGTTTTTTGACGGCAGCGATACTCCAGGCGCGTTCATCTGAATCGGCTACGAGTTCATCGCGATCTCTGATATATTCGACTTCAAACATCAGGTTACTGAGAATCCCTGCTGTTGGTACTTCAAGACCGATATAGAACGGAAGATAATCGGTATCCTGAGTGTATTCCGGTTTGACGCTGGAAGTCCATGTGCCATCAGCATCCTTTTTAACCTCATC
>MNYL01000098.1 GCA_001873075.1 Fibrobacteres bacterium CG2_30_45_31
CGCTTGTGGCGAGAGAATTTTTCCATCGCGATAGGCAATATGTCATCGAAGAAGAAAAGATCGTCATCGTCGATGAATCCACAGGAAGAAAAATGCCCATGCGCTCGTGGAGCGGCGGCTTGCATCAGTTGGTGGAAGCGAAAGAGGGGCTCCCGATGACGCCCGTGAAAGAGACGCAGGCGCGTCTCAGTTTTCAGCGATTCTTCCGTTTTTATCCGAATTTTTCAGGAATGACAGGAACGGGCAAAGAAGCCGCCGGAGAATTCTGGCACATTTACGGAACTCCGGTCATCGCGATTCCCAATAATCGCAAAAGCAAACGCAAAACGCGGACACTACGCGTATTCCCCGATAAAGAATCTAAAATGAACGCCATTTTACATGAAATCGAAACCGTTCACAACCAAGGGCGTCCCGTACTTATCGGCACACGCAATGTAGCCATGAGTGAAGAACTCGCGGAACGCCTCGGTGATAAAAATCTTCCCTGCAAAGTAATTAACGCCGTGCGCGAAAAAGAAGAAGCCGCGATCATCGAAAAAGCGGGGCACAAAGGAGCGATTACCGTCGCCACCAACATGGCGGGCCGCGGCACGGATATTAAAATTTCTCCCGAAGTGCGGGCTCTCGGTGGACTCCATGTCATCGCCACGGAATGCCACCGTTCTTCCCGCATTGACAGGCAGCTTTTTGGACGTTGCGCACGCCAAGGGGACCCGGGAAGCGCTGTCCCCTTTACGAGTCTCGAAGACGAGCTCCTCACGCGAAACCTCCCCAGACCGATACTTCGGTTATTAAAATTCCTAATGAAAACCATCCCAGGAAGCACATTCGTTGCAGGCCGGGGAGCCGTTCATCTCGCCCAGTACATCGCTCACCGCAAGGATTTCCAAAGCCGACTCTCCGTCCAGAAAACGGATACCTGGCTCGACGAATCCCTCTGCTTTGCCAATGAGGATATTCAATGAGAGTTCCCTCGAATTCCATTATTTTTGCTACTGCCCGCAATCGTTTCTTCTGGTGGTCCGCACTTCTTTTGTATGTATTCTCGCCTGCACAGGAAGACTCCGCAACGTCCCTTACAGCAACGAATGATTCGGCGAGCATCGTCATTGTGCAAGACACAAGCGCTGCACCCGTACTTTTCGCCCCACAGTCCACGCCTGCATCTGAGGAGAAAATTGATTTTGAATCTGCGGAAAGAAATCTCGCCCGCGAAGTGAAAGCAAGCGCAACACCTCTCGATACTTTGGCAAACCGCGTCAATGATTCCTTGGTCTTGAACCTTGAAGATGCCATGACACTACTGGTTCGTTACAACCCCGACATTCAAGAAGCCAAATATGAATGGATATCGCGGAGCGAAATGGCTACCGCCGCTTACGGTGATTTTGAGCCGCAACTTGTGGGACGCCTCAACAAAGAAGAAGGGGAAAGGCCGGGGGCGCGTTTTGCAGAAACCAAAGATGAATACAAATTAGGCGTTGAAGGGAAACTCCCCACAGGGACCGAGTATAATGTCGGATTTAACCAGGTGACCTATCAGCATAGCGATTACACCTCTGAAATTTACTTTGGTGCAGAACTTAAGCAGCCTATTCTTCGCGGATTCTGGTACTGGGCTCCGCTCAACAACGTGCAGCAGGCACACCAGGAAGAAATGAGCGCCTTTCATCAATATCGGAAAATACTCACAGAAATCATCGAAAAAGTGTCCACCGCTTACTGGGATTACTATTACGCCCTGCAAGTGCTGCACTTTGAAACAGAATCGGTGAATGTTGCAAAGTCTATTTTTGTCGATGGTCAAAAAAGGTTACAACAAGGGAAGCTTTCCGCAATTGATCTTCGCAAAGCCATTGCAGAATTCTCGGTACGTCAATCGAGACAACTCGAAGCCCTCGGAGCCGCGCGCGATGCACGCAGTAAGCTTTTACTGCTTCTCAGCGCGCCCGAACTTCTCAAAAATGAAAAGATTCTCACAGTCAATCCCTCCTTAGCGATTGACTCCATTTGGCGTCCGGATTCCGTCGCCCTGATAGATACACTTCAAAAAATTCACCCGGAATACCTCCAGCAGAAAGCGGAACTCGAACGCAGACAGCGTATCGTTGATTATCACAAAAGCGAAATCCTGCCTGTATTCAATCTTGTGGGTGCCTACGGCATACGCTCCCGCGATGATAATGCCGATGCCGCCGTCGCCAGATTTCGTTCGGAATCCCGCCGGGACCGCGTCCTCTCTGGAGGATTCGAGATTGAGGTTCCTTTATTTGCAAACCTCAAAGAAAGACACCTCGCCTCAGCAGAAGCCGCCAATGTGCGCTCGGCAGAGGTGCGTCTCGGACTTATCGTCAATAAACTCATTGAAGATAATATGATTTTACGGCAACGCGCTGTGGAAATTATTGAACAAACTAGCTACGAACATACGGCGGTAGAATATCATGAGCAAGAACTTGTCGAAGAAATGAAAAAGCTCAATATGGGAAAAAGCAACTACCACGTTATTTTCGACATGGAAGAAGATCTGCGTGAGGCGCAGAAAAAGGAAATAGAAGTGGTGCGCTTAACACATATCATCCAGATTCAACTGGAAAAAGCCTTGGGCACCTTGCTGTTGCGCAATAAACTGGAACTCTGGAAGGATAATGAAATCTACCTCAGAGACGATTTGGTAGCAACGGAGTAAGTTTTACTTGAGACGCACTTTTCCGGTCACACCCGGTTCAATAGCACCATCAGTATTGTCAAAGATGATTTTCACAGTGCGCAAAAGACTTGATTTATCCACCAGAGGGGAAATAAATTCGACACGTCCTTTTTTGTAGCGAGACATTTTAGCGCCATCCAACTGCAGATTCACCGTTGCCCCCGTTTTCAGGGAGCGAGCTTCCGGGGCATAGATATAACTGGTCATACGGCAAAAACGAACGTCTGCAATTTCAACCAACGGTTCCAATGCTTCAATGCTTTCAGACGTATTCTTGGTAATCTTCACAATTTCGCCATCAAAAGGAGCGCGAAGAATTCGTTTTTCCAATTGAACCACAGCCATCTGGTATTCCAGCTTTTCTTTTTCTTCGGTCATCTGAATTTTTTCAAATTCCGCCTTGGCAAGTTTATAATCCAGTTCTTTTTTCCAAACTTCTTCTTCGCTCACAGAATTTGAGGTTTCGAATAATTTTTTCGTAGCAAAGTAATCTTTTTTGTAAGTGTCCATTTTTGCTTGGGCAGAAACCAGATCCGCCTGATTTTCTGCAATCAGATGCGTCATCTGCACCTGAATTTGTTCTTCCTCTTTGTTCAGCGTCAAAATAACCATCCCTTTTCTGACAAAAGCACCTTCTGACACCATAATAGAATCCACGCGACCGGGAACCGTCATGCCAATAACCGCCTGAGCGATAGGCTCCGTGACACCATCAAAAGAACGCGCCCCGGCAAATGACACAAAAAAAGCAAGGAATGAAGCACCCCAAAAGAAACGCAAATTCATTATTGAGCCGTGAATCCTTCTTTAAGGAGATAGTAAGAAGTGGAACTGGTCCCCGAATAAGTACCGCCCAGTTCATCAATGGCTGCCGCATCGCGGATTCCAGACGCAGGAACATCCATAAGCCGGAGCCAATATTCATCACCAGACACCAGTGCGGTACTGGGTTTCAGCAGAATACTTTTCCCATCCAAAGAGAATTTTATAGTCGCAGTGACCGTCTTACCGGAATCATTTTCCAGCACCACAAAATCCGTTAAAGCCCGCGTTTTCATGTAGGTCGTATCTAATGTACGATTAAAGGTAACGATCAATGTCGTATCTTTGGGAAAATCATCGCGCGGAGTCTCTGTGGAAACCACTTCATAAAGATTCGAATGATTCTTCACGATATTCGTATTCACAGGGCAGAGTCCGACCTCCGTATAAAGGAAAATCGCCTCTGAACTCAATGTCAGCCTCTGGGCAATTTCGCCCCGGACCGTTTTAAGATCAAAAGTCACCGAAGAGACCGCGAGCGCAGATGTGGCAAGAGAATTGCCCGGAGCCGCGCCAAAATTCGCTGTCGGGAGCGGTGTCACATTCTTGAGAGTCGCCACCGTGCGGGTTTTATTCCACTTCACCGTAGTCTGAATCTCATTTCCGTTGACATCGCTCATATTCACATGGAATGGTACTGTGCTTGAAGCACTGGTATCAATAGCTTCGGAGAAGGACACCACCAGACTATCTCCCAGCGATTTGAAAACGCGGTAAGTGCCATTTTTGCGATTGTCCACCGAAATAACACTCACCTGATACGCCGTTTGCCACTGGACGCCGAGAACATTGTAAACAACTCTGCCATCCGGAGTTCTGACATCAAAATCCAAACCATAGAGCAGATTGGGAGTCAGACTGACACTGGGTACAAAAACAATGGTATCACCGCGAAGAGAAAGATCCTTTCTCTGAATTCCTGTCGGGAGCGTGGTGGACGTATCCAAAGCACTGAAACCCACAATAGAATCGAGAGGCTCGCTGGAAACAATGTAAATCGTATCCTGCGTTTTCAGATCCTCACGCATCTCTCCCTGGAGATCCAGCGTATTGGTCCACTCGACACTAAAGGACTGTGGCGCGAATTTAGAATAGACTTCTACATTCGAAGCGACCAAACCACTCGCAGAGACCACGGTCACATTAAACCCGATCGTATCCCCGGAAACCACAGCCACTCTTTGATCCGGACGCACAAAAAGCGTATCCTTGTGAATCCAGACTTCCGCATTTTTGGAAACGCCTGCGCCATATAAAGTCGCATCGGCATCCGAAGCTTCCGCCCATTGCACCAGGCCAACCGCGGAATCCAGAGTTTCCGAAAAACGGATCCAGAGAGTATCATACAAAGCAAATGAAGCCTGATATTTGCCGGATGTAGTCCATGTATTCGAAGCGATGGCATAAAGTCCCTTCGCTGTTTCAAAAGAAGCGGTACTATCTAACAAAACATGAATCCGTTCACGGGTCTTTTTGGTATAACCGTAAATATCAACACTAAAAGTTCTTTCGGCGGGCAAATTCAGATCATGCCTAAGGAACAATGTATCACCGCTGATCACGGGTGTGACAAGAAATGTCGTATCTTTATA
>MNYL01000076.1 GCA_001873075.1 Fibrobacteres bacterium CG2_30_45_31
AATCAAGTTACGAGGAATTGAACCCAAGAGATTAAAGGACAACAAACGTGAAACTTCGCGAATATGGCGAAGCTTCAAGGTCTTTTTGTTCACAAATGAATTTTTGGTGATGTCCTTAAAAAAACGTAAAAATTTATTCTACCACAGTACAACTAGGATCTATTTCTTCAATGCTTTCGACAGTGATGATCATTCCGTTACAATTCAAAGTGATCACCCCCGAAGCGCTTGATGAACTCATTTCTGTATCAATCGCTGAAGAGCTAGAAAGAACTTCTTCAATGGAACTACTGGAATAGATTTCTTCAGAAACACTGGAACTGGAATTTTCTGCTGGCGTGTAGCCGTTCCCTACCAAAAGAAGTCCGGAATTGGAGGTGTCTGTACAGTTCGTGATTTCACCGCCGAACATTTGATTGTGATAACCCACGATGCTTCCAACAGAGCCACCCTCTTCGCTGGAGACGGAACCTGCATTAGTGCATTGAATCACGTTCCCGCTCATTCCATTGTTCCCCACGATACCCCCTACTTGACTGTCACCCGTAACCGAGCCTTTATTGACGCAGTTGGAGATGGTTGTGGCGCTTGATTCTCCAGCGATACCGCCCACTTGGGTATAGTGCCCCACTACGATCGCTTCGTTTGTACAACTATCTACAGTGCTGTATTGAACGTCGCCGACAAGACCTGCCACAAACATATTGCCCTCAAAGTAAGAATTTACCACCTTAATGTTTTTAAGGATCGCATCGTTAGCGGAGCCGAAAAGACCTACGAACTGAGCTTCTGGTTCGTTCACATACGCGCCGCTGATTGTGTAACCGTTGCCATCAAAAACGCCTTCAAACCAGGAATACTGAGCATTGCCGATGATAAGCCATGAATGGGCAGGTGCAGAACTTCCCCACGACTTTGCGTCGCTAGTGTTTAGAACGATATCCTGTGTGAGTTTAAAATATTGACCGTCAAAACTTTCCCCTCCATTCACTTCCTGTGCTAAAAAAGCGAGTTGTTCCGGATCGGCAATAAGGTAGGGATCAACTTTTGTTCCTGTGCCACTGGCGAAGGCTGTAGCGATAGAACCATCCCAAATGTGGGTATAGTTCAATGTCGCTGAGGGATCTGTATTTTGAAAACCGGACTCGGGTTCATTATTTGAATTTGATGAAGAATCTCCACTACATGCAGAGAGAAAACCAACAAAAATAAGCGACGCAAAACCGAGAATTGCCGAAGGAACAATATGTTTATTTGTAGGCATAAAAAACTCCTGTTATGAAAAAAGTATAAAAATTCAAAATCAAGTAAAGCGTGCTCATTCAAAGCAATAGGCTACAATGCAACGATTTAAGATCTGTTACTCCATCCAACTGAAACTGGGGTAACCGCCATTTTTTGTGGAAACCCATTTCCACACATCGGTTCCGTTATTGAGAGTCTGTACAAATCCAGAGACTTTCATTTCAGAGGTACTTTTGCCTTCAGCAAGAGAGTCGGCAAGTGTAGAAATAAAATTATCGTAATAGCAGTTGGCAACTGTAGCGGTTGAAGCGTTTGTTCCCACGATGTTGCCTGCATTTTCAGTGGAGTCCCCATTCACAATCGTGGCTATGAAATAGCAATTGGTAATGGTTGCTCCCTGAGTATTTTCACCGACAATGCCTCCGACATTAATTTTGCTTGCAGAAACGTTCCCTTTGTTGAATACATTCTTAATTTCGCTTCCGTTATTGGAGCCCGCAATGCCCCCAGCGGTAAAGGAACCATTGACCGTGCCGCTATTATAACTTTCCTGAATGATGCTTCCATGGATGTTAACGCCGACAAGGCCCCCCACATATTGACTGGTCGCGCTCACAGACCCTTCACTGTAGACATTTTCTACAATACTTTCAAAGTTGTAGCCAACGATGGAACCCACTGCATAACGAGCATTAATATAAGAGTTTATGAGCCCCATATTTTTGATTGTGCCGCCATATACCACGCCAAAAAGACCCGCGTAGGCATTCGTATCATTGAAGTAGAGGCCGCTAATAGTGTGCCCATCCCCATCAAAGGTGCCGCTGAAGGGGCAAGCGGTAATATCTACTTTTTTGCCAATGGGAACCCAAATATTTGTCGGAGGAGTTGTTCCCCATTCCGAAGCATTTCCTTCATTGAGAACAATATCCGCTGTCATTTTGAAATACACACCGGCGTAGGATTTGCAGCTATTGACATCTGAAGCCAATTGGATTAAGTCCTCTGCAGAGGAAATTTCGTAGGGATTTTCTTCGGTTGTCCCAACGGTAGGATTCTCTTTTGGATCAGTATTTGAGGATGATGAATCGGAGCTGCAACCGCAAATTGTGATTGAGACAATTAGACAAAAACTACTGAATAGTCCAATCCCATTCTTATGCATAATGTCACTCCTTAAAAAATTACCCTATGAAAATATAATCATTGAATGACACTATTTTCAAGAACAAGTGAAACCACTAGAAATTATTTTGTGATAAATAAAATCGAAAGAGACTCCACTAGAATAGGAAATAGAAATGGTTAATTCTGCTTATATTAGCCATTTCAAAGGGTTTCAAAGTTAAGGAAAGATAAAATGGAGCAAAGAAACGACTATTCTTCTTCCTCAATCGTTTCGGGCTCTTCTACGGTCCAATCTTTAATCATTTTGGCAAGCTCTGTTTGACCCGCAGTTTCCAAACGTTCAAAAAAGCGTTGCATGGTTTCCGCATCAATTCCTGCGAGTTCTTTTTCATAGGTGTTCAGGTAATTTTTAAGACGAGGATATTCATCCAAAGAAATAAGCAAATCAATGTAAGTGGCACTAATTCCATTTCCGATACGATACTTTTCGTGATCATTGAGAAGCGATTCTTTGCGCCCAGCGGGAATAATTTGGCAAAGACGGGCGAGATGAAATTCTTTGGGAAATTTTTCGTAAAGGATCTCTGCCGTTTTTATAGCATCTTCCATTTTACCTAGTTTATGGAAACAGGCAACAGAAATGTCCAAAAACTCTTCCTCATCTTCGAGACCTGGATCTTTTACTTCGGCAAGGAGACGTTGCGTCTCTGTAACATTGCCTGCAGTATAATAAGCGTTGGCCACATCCAAAAGGGTCGCATTACTTCTGTCCGGGTCTTGTTTGTAGCTCGCTTTTTCGTAGAATTCCGGGTCGCCCAGGCCATCAGCCATATCACGCACGGCAGAAAGTACGGCATCTTCGTTTTCAAGTTCGTTGGAATCAACGGTTTCAAAAATGGATTCCATCAGCTTATGGGACATTTCTGTATCTAGGAATTCATTAAGAGAAAGGAATATGGCGGCACGACCATCTTCGCCAGAGTTATTGACTGCTAAATCATGAACTAAATCGACGATGTAGGACTTTTCTTCAAAATCTTTTGCAATGTCGGTAAAGAAGGCACAGGCGTCTGCAAAAAGATCATAGAACTCATCTTCTTCTTCAACTTCGCTTAGAAGTGCATCAGAGTTGAGGAACCAGGCGAGGAGTTCCAATTGAATTTTGGGATCATCCACAGTTTCAATACGATCCAATTGTTTGGATAAAATTTCAAAAGCTTTGTCTAGGTCTTTAAGGGCTGGGTGACGACCTTTGGCAAAATCACAAAGAACTTTGCGTATGTCTTCTATGGGTGTACGAGCGGCGGCTTCCGCTGCGGGACTTTTCCAAACTGCTTTTTTCTTAGCCATTATAAACCTCGAATAATTTGTCTTATTTTTTCTCTAGAATTCTTTTATAAATCGCATTCGCTCGTTCTTCATCACCTGCGTTGAACCAGGTATTCGCTATGTTCTCTGCGCCAATGCGTCCTTGTGAATAACCCATTTTCCATGCGCCCATATATTGTTCCAGAGCCTCATCATAGCGATGTTGTTCAAAATAGATTTGCCCCAAGTCTACATAAAGTTCGGGCAAATTTTTCTTATGGCGGAATCCTT
>MNYL01000095.1 GCA_001873075.1 Fibrobacteres bacterium CG2_30_45_31
ACCCACACCCCATTTGGGCCAGGTAATGGTACTATCCGTATACAAAGGATACTCGCGCGACTGGGAGAAGTCTTGCTTCCACTGCATATCTGCAACCACAGCAATGTCCCAGAATGGAAGCGTGAAACCGGTGGACAACTGCAAGGCTCGAGAAACGCTATGTTTGAAATTCCCTTGATACACCAAGGTATCCACATTCTGGTTGCGGTATTCTGCAAACTCAGTGTAATCATTACGACTATCTAAACCCATATCGCCCGAAATGATATTCCATAGCCCCCGATTGCGATAGCCATTTCCGATGCCCAATCCATACAGGTAGTACTGTAAAGGCGTGACCCCCTGTTCTTCATAAAGTTGTGCAAGGGTAAAGTTTTCACCCACCGTATTCAAATTCGTTGTCCATGTCGCTTTCACTTCGCGCCATTTCAATTTGTCTAAGAAACTCGCCGCCGCATTCTTGTCTCCAAAGAGTTTGGTAAACTCGACTAATTTGAAAGACGGGCCAAATTCAAAGCGATTCGTCTGAGATATTGTCCAAAAGTTCTTTTCCACGGAAGTCTCATCCGTAAGACTGAAGTCATCAGGAATACTCTTTTGTTGCGTGAAATCCGAGCTAAAGGAAAACGTCATTGGCAAAAAGACAATCACATTCGGGCTAAAGTTCACTTTGAATTGCTGATTACGAGAACGTTCATTTCTCAAAATACCGTAAGCGCGTCCATACTGTCTCTGACCTACACTATCCACTTTGTAGTAAACCGTACTATCATAAAGCACTTTGTATGTAGAGGCATTAGCCATATCAATATCAAGAGTATCCCCGGTACTCGTCACCGTAGCAACCGTATCATAAGGGATTACAACCATACTATCTGGAGAGACATAAACTTTGCGATCTGTGTGGTCATAATCAAAAACCTCATCCATCGCAAACAAGCTGCCGTTCTTACCAGTCCAGAAATTTTCCTTGGTAAAGGCCTCTTGGTCGCCACCGCCATACATATCGCGCGTAATGTTAATCGCATAGCTCGTCGAAAGGAAGGGGAAAATATTCCAACGCATATTCGCTTTGTGCGACAAGTCTACCGTATAGGTGACCACTTTATCTACCTGAGGTTCTACAAAATCCGGATCTCTATCTTGGTCTACATAGCGAACATAGTTCAAATCAAATAAGGTCAAATCAAATGTCTGAGGCCAAGGTTCAAAAGTGCCATCCGACCATCCACTTGCCCAAGACTTCTTTTTCAAAATACTGAATGGTTTGTAATTAAATCGATTGTAGGTCCCTAAGTTATATTCAATCAAAGTATGGTAAGAGTAGGTAGAGTCGGCGCTCGTTGTTGCCCTTGCCTCTGTTTCGTTATAAGAATAACTCAATGCCGGACGTTCCAGGAAAATCTGTGAAAAAATTTCTTTGACGGCACTGCCATCGGGTTTGTAATCTTTACTATAACTGAAACTAATGCGTCTCGTGCGAGAGAAGGATTGATATCCTTTTGACTCCGCATTATTTCGAAGTTCATTTTCTTTAGAATTCTTCGATACTGAAAGTCCATTCGTTATAAAGTCCGAGCCCAGATCCGATAAATTATCATGACTCAATTCCAAGTCATCTGTGGGTTTCAAATATGGACGTTTGGTCGTACTACTATAACCCACACCAATAGGCATGTGAAGACCATGTTCATCATCAAAAAATTTGTTCAGATTCAAACTCGCATCCGCTGAGACATCTAACTGCGAAGCGGCCTCAGAAAGTTTTGGTTTAGGAGATCCGTTTGTTGATGAAAGCGTTGCAAAATTTCCATCTTGATAACGCATGGCACCCGAAAGAGAAAGAACATCCGCAAAATCAGTTTGCCCCGACATACGAAGCGCATAACCCCAATCTGAATCCATGCCAGAGAGACGCAAATCATCCACCCAGAATGTTCCCTTCAAATCTGCCGGAGAAGCACTTGAATCCGCAATGATGACGAAACGAACCCAATCGACGCTCGTTGTCGAAGGATTCCCTACCAGCTTAATCTTTTCTTCGCGGTCACCCCCTAAATCCACTTCGACCGGATTCAGATACGGAGGGTGACGGCCTTTTTTCAAATCAGAAAAATCAGACAACGCCATTTCAAAAGCATTCGCTAACCAATTCCGTTCGTGGCAATCTTGTTGGCGGTCAGTACATTTTTCCATGTTGACAGGCTTAAAACTCCATTCATAGTAATCGGTAGATCCATCCAAGGAACCTTCACCAAATTGCAATGCAAAACGTACGGGCACTGTGGGGGCATCTGTTTCGTAATGAATTTCCATTTTGAGTGTTTTATAACTCGTTAAATCTTTCACATCCGTGTCAAAAATTCGGGTGGCTCCTACCGCTTGACCCGGATTCATATTCTTGTATTCCAAGGACAAAGCGGATTCCTTCAACGCCGCGTTGGTTTCCGCATCACGTTCCGTTGAAGTATTTGGGGATTTGAAATAAGTATCAGAATTTTCACGATTATTGATCACACTGACGGTAAGAAACGAGGAATCTAACCCCGCTACAGAAGAGCTTATCTCCGTTTCACTGCCATCAACATTCGAAATTTGCGTATTTCCGGTGGAACTCGTAGTGTATAAATTGGAAGCATCCGTTTCTTCCCAAGCGTTTCCCACTACAGCAAGACTCACCACTTGCACTTTCGCTTCTGCCACCCCGGAACTTAGATTACCAAACCACAATCTTGTAAAAAGGGCCCCCGAAAGAATGGTCAAATAAGAGTTTCCATCCGCAGAAACGATCGAATCGTACTGATCCAGAGGAATGCGCCACTTGCGCCAACCATTTTTCAACGTTTCATATTGGGTATCGTCTTCGCTCGATAAATCAATGCGATAACGAACAAAGCTAATGTCTTGATCTAACGATCCATTACGGTTAATATCTTCTGTATCATAAGGCCGTTCTCCCGCATTATTTTCAGTACCGTTAATACTGACGGGAGGGTCACTATCATCATCTAAATTGGAGTTAAAATTATCGCGAGCAATATCCGTGTTCGAGGTTTCTGAATTCAAATTCGTTTTAATGGTCGCCACACATCCTGCAATACGACAATCCCAAGTCTTAAGAATTTCGTCAGAACCAGAGACACCATCCAAACCTTTATCGTGTAAAGCGGTCGTGGTTCCTATATCATTTTCACCATCATAGGTGTGATTGGGGGCATCGCCA
>MNYL01000209.1 GCA_001873075.1 Fibrobacteres bacterium CG2_30_45_31
TCACAATGTTATTGACATTCTTGATATAAATGCCCACACCATTAAAAAACGCATTGGTACCCACACCGATAATGGAGGTGTTACTCGCCACCTTAATGATGCCACCGTACTTTCCATTATTAATTGTCCCATTGACCTTCACAATTTTTCCACCCGCTTCTGCAGCGGTTTTCAAGTCATTATAATTGGTCACAGTTACTTCGGTCGTCCCACCCGTAGCAGCGGCACCAAAACCCACCAAAGCATAGTCAGGTGCTGCCACACTCAATGCCCAAGAGAGGAGTATTGTCGCGAGGAAAATCAGTCTTGTTCTCATTTTTCAAACTCCATTTTATCTTTTGATGGCCATTTTTAGAAACAGCCTTTGGTTCAAATCTATCCTTTTTGTTCTCAATTTGAAAGTAATTCTTTTATAAAGCCAACAAATACAGCCAAATTCAATGATATTTTCATATAATGTTAAAAACTTTTTACGAGACGAGAGTAAAAAGATTAATTCTATCATTTTTGAAATGTTCTCAAAATATTTTTCGAAACAGGAAAGTTGCCATTTTTCTGTTTCCAATGTTCTCAGGAACTGATATTTGACGCTTTAGAGGAATAACAACGGCTGACCAGCACATTGTACGCCAGCACCCTCTACTTTCAAGAAATACATACCTGCTGGGATGAATCCCCTGTTAAACGGCAATATATTTTCACCCGCAGTAAAAGATTCTGATCTATTCATGTAGATACGACCCGTAAAATCGACCAACTGCAACGAATAAACTCCAGGTTTCGAAATGTATAACTTGATTTCTGCATGTGTTTTAATACGGCTAGGGGAGACCCAGACTTGAGGAGGTACTACAGCAACATTGGCAATTCCTGTAACGCCACCCGTCACCGTAATCTTGCCCGTTTTGCTCGCATTTAAAGTACTCCCCGTTGTTGTCACGGTGAACACATAATCGCCCGAAACTGCCGTAAGAGAGACCATGCCACTAATGAGAATAGAAGAATCCGTGTCCACGACCCCAGTGACGCCATCAGGGAGCCCCGTCACATTCGCACCCGTTGCATTCTGCCAGGCATAAGAGAATGCGGTAATTGCAGAGCCAGCGACTACCGTTTGCGTGGAAGAACCTCCCCCATGCTTGGTTAACACCGCAGTTCCCGCAATTGTAGAAGAAGAACTTGTCACCACAGAAGAAGAGGACGCTACTGTGCCACTCCCGATAACACAGGTAAGGGTCGCCGCCGTTTCACTCAGATTGCCGTTACTTCCAATAGCATAAACCTGGTAAGTATTCGTAGTGTTGTATTCCGCAATCACCTCTGCAAATGTATCCGTGGTAGTGAACGCTGCGACCGTATCATTGCGGATAATGAGGAACCCTTTCACTCCAGAGATCGCGTCCCAATCAAGAGTATTGCCCGAAGAAGTGAGGTTCGAGGGCGCATTCGGAGCGGTGATGAGAGACGATGGATTCCAATCGCCCAAAATAGCCGTATTGGTATAATAAGAACTCACATCACTTGCGGTGAGTGCCGTCCACCAGTCGACACGACTACTCGTATTCAAAGCGGTACCACTTGAATTGGTGTTGTTATATTCCGCAAAAAACGTTGTCTCATGGGTGGTACTTGTAGAATTCCAAACTTTACCACCTGCCGCATTGATGTGCGTGTCCACTTTACTATTGATGATAACAGTCGATCCATTGTCCTTCCAGGGACGGATAAAATAAGCCGTTCCAGTGGCTAAATCGCTGTTGCGTGTAAAGTTGCATTCTTTAAAAATGTGACCATACGGAGTCGTGGTTCCGTTTCTACTGTAAGTGCGTCCAGCGGTCGCAGGGGCAGTCACGTAATAACCTCCGTTGACACTGCGAATTTCCGATTTTTCAAACAAGTCCGTGCTGTTGCCAAAAATGAAATCCGTGGCGCCTTCCACATACACATCGTAAAAATAATGACGCGCTGTCGGGTTATGACTGTAGTAAGTATCCTGGAAACTAATGAGTCGAACGTTTTTGAACGCCTGCTTGTCTGCGGCGGCGCGTAAAGCGACTGCTTGCGAGCCTTTCCCAAAGAAATTTTTAATGGTCAGATTTTCCATATAGAGACCTGCCGCTTCTGCCTGGAACGTGGAAGAATACATGGTGCCTACGCCCGTTTTCCCATTGTAGGTGGTACCGATATCATCCCATTGGATCACCACACCTTCGGCACTTTGACCAATGAAATGGAGATTTGTTTTATTGAGGGTATCTTTTTCTGTGTAAGTACCATTTTTAATGAAAATATTGTCACTCCCTGAACTCGCCTTGATAGCGTCCTTCACAGTAGTGTAATCGCCAGAGCCATCCGCAGCCACAATGTAATCGTACAACCGCGGAGAAACCACAAAGCCCAAAGTGGCGGAGACCGTAGAAGAACCACCCGTTGTCGAAATGATCGGAGCGAAACTCCCCACCGTTGCAGGAGAGCCACTGAAAGTCGCAGTGCTTCCATTCGTGGAATACGTCACACCCGTAGGAAGCCCAGAGACAGTGATCCCCGTGGCATTTGCCCATGTGTATGTGAAGCTTTGGATAGGCTTACCGAGAATCACGGACTGTTTTGCGCTGCCATCTCCACCTTTGGTAAGCGTTTGCGCCCAAACGGACAAAGTACCCCAAGAACACAGCAACAGCAACACGACTTTAACAATGATTTTCATTTTCGCTTCTTTGGAACCCGACTAGCTCCAGAAAAATGGTGAGATCTCTCTCCAACAACCTCTAAACACACCTGAACCCGAATAAAATGTAAGTGTTCCCTGTGATGCTTTCAAATTTTTTAAAAAAGTGTTGTCTAGAGACATCAAGCGCATTTTATGTCGAAACAGCACAAAATACTCAAAAAAGACGATTTGCGATCAATCCTATTGTGAAAACAAAAAGTGGTTGTAAACTGATTTTTACAACAAGTTATTAGAAAGCTTTAATTTGGGAGTACTCATCCGCATCAATCCCGCACGCGCGCTTTAGTGCACCTCTAAAAATTCCTTTTCAGATCTGCGCAGCCTCTACCGGAGCACCCTTCTCAGGCATGGAATAAACGCACCCGCAGAAGTTCTGACGATACATGCCATATTCGCGGGAAAGTTCGACAGAGCGACCATAGCCTCCCCGTTTTTTGAAATCCGAAGGCAAAAGCTTTACACCATGTTCTTTTGCCATTTGCTCCCCCACCTCGTTTAAGACTTTGGAATCTTTGAGGGGACTGATAGAAAGCGTTGTGGTAAAATAATCCGCGTGAATTTCGCTTGCGATACGAGCGGTTTCTCCTAAGCGAAGTTCAAAGCATTTGCGACAACGAGCACCGCCTTCTGGCTCGTCTTCTAATCCACGCACCGTTCCATAAAAGCGTTCCGGTTCGTATTTCCCTTCCATGAAAGTGACCGAGTGCTTGGTGGGGAACTCCGAAACGAATCGCTTGAGTTCAAGAACTCGATGCTGATATTCTTCCATGGGTGCAATATTCGGGTTGTAATAGAAAACCGTGATACGAAAATAATTCGAGAGGTATTCCAAAACATAACTGCTACAAGGAGCGCAACAGCAATGTAAAAGAAGGTGAGGCACATCGCCAGTACGCTCTAGTTCCTGGATCAAATCGGTGAGTCGTTGTTGAAAATCATTCGACATGGAATCAAAATAGAAAGTTTTGATATCCCTGATTTTGGAACTTTTATTAATTGAATGCTTTATTATTAATTTTTTAGGAAGCCAAAAGTGAGTGTGCTCTAAAAAGTTCCTTATTGAAAAAGTATTTTTTACTGCAAAATATTGGTTTGCCTTGTCATTAAGAGGATTTTATGAACTCTTTCCGTAAATTATCGCTCTGGTTGTCTGTCCTTTTAGGAACCACTTCTTTGGTGGGTCATTTCATTTATCAGCAATCTTTTATTGCCGCAACACTCCATGGGAATGCGTTCATTTTCAAGAGTGCCGTTCTGCAAGGGATGTTTATTGTGCCTTTACTTTTGAGCATGAGTCTCGCCGGTTTCATTTCGGATAAATACCCGAAAGAAAAAGTGATCCGCGTCACTTCGTTGATTCTTGCTCTTTTCATAGGTGCCGCAGCCACAAGCATTCTTTTGGGACTCCCAGAAATCAGCTTCTACCTTTCTCTGGGTATTGGCTTTGCCTACGCATTCCAAAGTCCTGCAAAGTTCGGGATCCTCAAAGAATTTTTTGGCGTCCGAAAATTGTCCACCTCCAACTCCATCATCATGGGTATTTCGCTTTTGAGCGCTCTTGCCGCTGGAGTGGGAACCTCGTTGTACCTTTCTTACTGCGCGTTGGCAGGGATCTCCTTCGTTGCTTTTCTGGTGAGTTTATTTCTCCCCAGAACGCGATCCACAGATACGCTCGTCAAATTTCGAAGCCTGAACTTTTTCAAGTTCCAGTATTTTAAACGCAACCTCCGCACTCTGTTTTCAAATTCCACGTTGTTTTCCTCAGTGATCGGACTTTCCATCTTCTGGGCGCTCACTCAAATGCTCATCCTTCTTGTCCAAGGTTCCACTTCTACCGCAAGCATCGCTGGCATTCAATACCGCATCCTTGTCGCAGGAATCGGCCTCCTTTTGGGTTCCATC
>MNYL01000110.1 GCA_001873075.1 Fibrobacteres bacterium CG2_30_45_31
ATCGTCCAGTTCCATAAATCCAGTGCGTCTCAAGAATAAAATTTCCGGACAAAAACGCGGGGAGTCCCGAGAGCCTCACTTTTTTTCCCTGTATTACCATGGCGTGCCCCGGCTTCGCGATTGGACGTTCCCGCGGAACCCCGCCGGGTCGGGCTGTATTGCAGGGCCGCCCGCGACGGCGATTCACACGGGATGCCATCGCGCCCGGCTCCTGCAACGGAGCCTCCGTGCCGGAGTCTCCGCCCTTGCGGGTCACCATCCCTCACGCAAAACACAGAAAGCGGAGCTCTCCATGATCGTCTGCAAGAAATGGATGTCGGAACATTTTCGCTTATCACCTCGTCAACTCCAGTCAACAGAAAAAACTGCGCCCGATTTCAGGACCGTTTCCTAAAATCCCAGACTGTCGGGCACAAAGAGTTTCCTCTCACCGCTGAACGTCCGGTCCATCTCATCAAAATAGAGCTCATAAGTGAATGTCACCAAGCCTTTCCGCAAGGCTCCCCCATCTTTTTCTATCCAGAAACCATCGGTCATAAAAGTAATGTATTCACACTCCTTCCCCCAAACAAATTCCGAGGTGAGATCTGTATTCGCGGGAATGGTATCCCCTGCCTTACACAATATTGGAGAATCGGCAAGTACGGTTGTCTTTTGAGGTATGCAATTATTCAATGCGACAAATCGTTTGCCCGATGGCAATTCCCCAATAGCTTCATATTTAAATCTAGTGCTAGGCAGAGTATCAACAGGAGTATTCCCGTAACAAATATTACCGAAATAGTATTCCGCATCCTCACGGCAACCATAGCTCGGGGTATTCCAGTCGCATGATATGACACCTGTCAAAGGTATTGTCAGCATTAAATATTTCAGTAATATTTTCATCAGTTGAACTCCGGTGCATCAAAGAATGGAATATTCAGGGACAATTCACGTAATAATAATAGCCGCAACCATGCAAAGCTCCCTGACTCCTATTCTGAACATCCGACTTATGCCATGAAGCGTAATTTCCGGAAGTATCACAACTCAAATTTGCAGAAGTATCTATCAGAATCATAATATTCCGAGCATCCCGTGCTAAAAAAGTAAAGCGAAGGGAATCTTTCCCTTTCAATGCCAAAACAATTACGGAATCCACGGGAATGTTGTCCTCTAGAGATTCATACCTTCTGTCTTTTTCGTCATATTGCAAATGCACATTTGAAATCAGGGTATCCAAAGCGATGCCTAGATTCACATAGACATGTTCATCATCTGAAAATTCCGCGCAAGATTCTTCAAACAGACAACCAGTTAGATTCAACAATCCAACAAAAAAAAGAACATCAACTATTTTTTTTCGCCATTGTACATTTCTCATGCTTTCTCCTAATAAAAGACAGGTGCATCAAACCAATATTCAGAATCTTCTCCGGCATTTTCTTCCATCTCAGCCTCCAGTTCCATCAAATCCAGATAGTCCTCACCCCAGAAATACGGATCCGTTCCTTTTCCTTTGTTGTATTCCAGATAAGCAATTTCTTCTGCTGTACAATTAACGCCCCTGACACACACTCTTGAAGGCTTGTAGCCCCGGAACTTCTTCCTCACTATCGCCCCTCCCGTACCATACTTGCTCTGCTGCATACCGTGGACGAACTCATGCACTAAAGTAGATTTGAAATGTTCCTACATCATTAATCACAAACAGAATCCATTTCAATAAGGCCTAAATCCGTAACATCTTCACTAATGCTCACACTATCCAGTTTCATTCCTTTCCACGAACTGTCCGGACACTGCAATGCCACATAAACATCGGATATGGATGTCTTTGTTTTGTCACTGCAGTCTTCCACAATCCCCAGCAAATCGCCCGTACAACTGAAACCACGATAAATGGAAAAAGAAAAAACGCCTGAACTATCCGAAACACTATACAGAGGATCTTTATCGGAAATGAGTGTGTCATGTTCAATGTTATCCAAAAAACTCAGAGAGACCGGCACCGATGCAACCCCCTTGCCGCCCCTAACCACCCGCCCTTCAAAAGGGTACTCTATCGTTCCATCGGACAATGTGCACGAAAAAATGGTAAGTGCAATGAAAAAGAACAATGGGATAAAAAATATTCTGTGGCTATAATTAATTTTCTTCATCAAACTTCTCCTATTAAAGTATAGTACCTGTCATTTTATCATCATTCAAAAATCGGAGCTGTATAAGAACTGCCGACATTCGAAACGCCGGGTTGTCCTCCACGAAGAATAGCCTCTATCTCAATGATGTTCAATGATCCATCCGTATAAGCCTTTATAGCGTCACGAACCGTCTGTTCCGAATATCCAAACATTGCCGGAGCATTTTCTGCCGAATAACTTTCCTCAAAAAGGTCTTTATCTACAAGGCCTCCAAGTCCGTACTTAAGCTCTTGGTAATTATGGTACATCTCATGCCTGAATACGCGTTGTTTGTCTTCATCAGACATTGAATAATAGGGTTTATACATTATTACATTTCCGCCCATTTCCAAAGCATTTGTTGTACCACTGCTAAATGTCGACTGTCCCCAAATTAGCGCAGAATACCCCTGATCATCCTCATAGGATCCATAGTATTCGTACTCCTGAGAGCCAAAACCGTGATTTGTTGAATATTCGGCAGAGACCGCCGAAGTAGCTATAGATCTAGTACCTGATTCACTTAAACTTGAAATGGCGACTCCAAAGTCACCGTTCTTAATTGAAACTGCTGAATTATTAAGTGAATTGAAATCTTGCCGAATTGGAGCCCAAACGGCAACGGCAAATGGCTTATATATGCTTCCCCAATCACCATTTCCAGAAACAGCCCTAAAAGCAGCGGCAGTACTTGAAATGGTTCCCCATGTGGTGCCTAACGTGGCCACGCCAGGAGCACTATAGTCAGCAGCACTGTTGGTAACCATATCAATTGCAAAAGACTTGACCCCACCCCAACGACTATTAGCCGAGGAAGCAGCATGAATGGCACTTCCAAGATTAATGGCCTCGTACACTCCCAACGCGATCTTCAAACTTGAAAGCAACCACCTTCCCTCCCGATCCACTCCATTCACCGGATCACCGCCAAATCCATAAGGATTCATGTATTGTCCCGCAGGATCCGGGGAGGCCCACATGGCGAGTACGGGGTCGAAGAAGCGGGCACCGAAGTAGTAGAATCCGTATACGGGGTCCCATTCCTTGCCAGTGTACTGTTCCGAGGGGGCGTTCTGCGCGTCTGCGCGCAAAAGCGTCTGCATTCCATAAGGCTGGTAGGCAGACGCAGTGCCATAACCTCCGTCAAGGACGCTCAGGGCAAGGGAACCCTGATGATCCTTGATGTACCATTCTTTTTGCCCATCGGGGCGCACGCGGCCCACGGCAGAGCTTCTGCCCTGCAGCAGGGTGTATTCCAGCGTATTTCCCGTAGTGTCCATCTCGGTGCCGTTCAGGGTGTAAGTGTAGCTTTCCCATACCTCACCCCGTTTGCGGCCGCCCAGGTTCACATCGCTCCGGAGAGCGGTGAGTCTGCGGGTTTCCGCACTGTCTCTCCACGAGACGGTGGCGCTGCGGAGCCCATCCGGGCCGTAAAGTTGCATTTGTGAGAGCGTGCGCGTGGTATCCTCCGGGTCGGTGCGGCGATATTCAGTGACCATGCCATCCACGCGGTATTCCGCGCTCAGGGATCGCGAGGCATCGTGAATCAGGCGACCATCGGTGTTCCACTGGAAGGTTCCCGCGGCACTCATGTCCCGCTCCGGGGCAAGAGACGTCGTGCCATTCACATGATCCAGGCGGTACGAAGCCTCGTTGTAGTCGTAAGCCAAGGTGTTGTTGCCATTGGCCTGCCCCGTGATGCGCCCGTTGAGGTCATAATCCATGCCAAAGGGGAGTCCCGTTCCTTCACGGCTTTTCAATCGGCCCTGGTTATCGTACGCATACGTGGCAAGACGCGTGGCAAAAGAATCCACAACGATGCCCGGGGCGAACTTCTGGAGCGTCTGAGCGATGCGGCCATCGTACCGCGCCAAAGACAAAGTACCGGACACAGGCGATTCATAGCCGAGTGCCTCGCGGTAGAGGGTATCCCCGGTGGTGAGGCGGGTGACCGTAATGGCTGCCGACTGCCCGTGAAGATGCTGCGTATAGGCGATGTGCAGGCTGTCCCCGAGTTTCGCCCCAGAGACCCGGCCGAGTTCATCATAAGTGAATGCCACCACGGAAAAGCCATCTTTTCCGGTGATGGAAGCGACGCGGCCTTTGCTGTCATAATGATAGTCGCTCCGGGCAAGAAGGATTTCCGTGCCGTTATAATAGAGTATGGATGCTACCCGATCCAGAGAGTCGTAGCTGTACGCGAGGCTCCGCAATCTCTGCGCGGAATCGGAAATGCTACCCGTATACCGGTAAAGGCGTGCCGGGCGACTCCGGTGATCGTAACTGAATACATCCAGTACCAGGGCGCGTAGCGCTCCGAGAGTGCTCACGGCAGAGGGATTGCGATTCCAGCTGCAGGCCATCCGTCCACGCTGGTGCGTCAGCTGCAGAGTATCCATCCAATTGGAGAGGCCCTCTATTGCCACAGCATCCAGACAACTGGAAAGGCGATCATAGGCGGTGCCCGTGAGTTCCTTACGAGTACCGGGGACGGGAGCGGAGTTCTGGGCGATGAACCAGAGGGAATCCTCGGACAGATTTCCGAGGATGGTTTCCCCCATGGAAATCCGGCGGCCCTGAGCGTCATAGTCCACATAACTGAAAGCGCCGCGCGTTCTCTGACCGGGGCTCTGGCTCAGACGTGGGGAGCCATCCACCGCGAAATAGTACATTTCAAGCCCCCGATCCGGACTTTGCCTCGCAATAAGACGCCCCTGAGCATCGTAAGTGGCAAGCGAAGCAAAAGCGCTGTCCCCACCCTGATTATCAAGCGGCGTCAGGGTACGGCGCACATTCCCTGCCGGAGTGTATTCATAACGGGTAATGGCCCAGATGCGTGTGCTCAGATTCATAGAAGTGTCAGCAACCCATACCGCCATCTGCACAGTTTGCCCCAGCCGATTGTTCCAGGAGAGGCGGAGAGCTCCCTGCGCATCCTTGCTCCATGCGAGAACATAAGGCGCGGAATCTACAGAAGCTTCCGGGGAAAGCGTGGCCGGAATGGAAAGATTCTCCACGAGCATCTGATCCTGCGCGCGGGTATGTCCACCCCCAAGCTGCCAATCGGCACCCGGTGATGAAACTTCAACCATGCGCTGATCCTGAGAGCTATACAGAGGCTTACTGTAAGGATAACCCCCGGCATCCGGGCCATCCCCAGCGGCACTGTAGTATTGCTTCGCAAAGGAAAGGGTGGAATCCACAAGGCCCTCATCTGCCATCTTCGCCGGGAAGGCAAGCTCGCTGCGGCCGGCCATTCCTAGGTTATTGTATGAACTTCCCGATACAGCCATGACTTTCTCCGGATTGTGAAAGAGTTTGGAAGGGGACACCATAGCGGCATCTTCCATCACATAAACCTCTTTCGCATACAGCACAACTCTCAAAGTATCGCGGCTGCCATACTCCAGCCGGGCATTGGGCAATACAAAAACACCCGCCACGCTGGAACCCGCACCAATGCGCAGGGTGTTCGTCTGCGAAGAATACCATCCGACAAAATTCGTTTCGTGTTCCGGGATATCCAGAGTGGCCTGATCGTCTATTCTGAGGTTGGACTGCACAAAAATACGGACATTACCCCCGGACAAATCAAAATGCAAAACCGTCTGGGGCTCCACTTCAAAGGTGTCAAAGTAGTAGTCTCCCGCCGACAGATACACCGCACTGCGCGCCCGGAACGCCGCATGACCATAACTCCCTGGGAAAAGCGTATCCACAGCATCATTATTGACATAGATATCAACAGATCCAGTGGCCACATCATTTACGGGAATTTCACAGACTTCCGAATTTGTTTGGGAGGTTTCCCCGGTAATCCGGGACTGGTTTCCGATGGTGAGCGCATGCCCATACTGAATATTCCCCGTGACCGAATCGCGGTCTCCGAGTCGCACGCCTCCACCCGCACGGATGAGCACAGACTCCCCGGAGGAGTTCGGTAGCGTCACATCATTATCCAGAGCAATACTGTCATTGCCGCCCACGTTCGCTCCGGCGATTTTAGCTCTCGCCCCCACCCGGGTGAGTACGTTGGAATAAACGGCAAAATGATTGAGGCATTCCGAAGGGATCAGCGGATTGAAATCATGACGATTCACAAGGGTCTGCTTCTGATAAACGCGCCCCAGGCCATCGAAATAAGCGACGGACATCCCCACAGAGGCGCGACTGGACGCCAAATGGCCCCGCTCAAAAACAACATCGTCAAAATAGAGAATTCCGTTTGCAGAGGAGACGGGCCCATTGAACAGGACGACTCTCGCAAAACGGGCATTGGAAGGACTCTCAAATACCTCCGAATGCAAAGCCCACACCGATTGCTTCGTATAATTTCTGCCGAACTGCTCATCGATCAGAGTCCTTGCATCCGAATAGAAGCGGATTTCAGGAAATGCGGCTCCGGAAACATCGCCCAATGTATAAAGGCTCAATGTGTATTGTTCCCCCGGTGACACTGGAATCAGATCCGAAACATAGGCATCCGAGCTATTGAATGTGTTCACAGAAGCGGCATAGCTCCCCGAAATCGGGGCCCCCAGACTCCCGTATCTGGAAACCAGAGAATCCCGGTGTACGCGACTACCCACACCCACATCCCAGAAGTAATAACCATCCTCAAAACTCCAGTTCGCGAGCAGATTCCCCTGAACAAAGGAGAATTGATAAGCACGCGCATGAGGCGTGGAAGCGTTTTCCGTCACTGGCAATGCGGCCTGCAAAGAGGAAACAAAGGCTAAAGTCATAGCCATTAAAAGTATGGAATAGTGTTTCATGGTGCCACCTCCCCATTTTCCTCCAGATAGTGTAAGGCGTTATCTCCGAAAATGCGTCCTTTGAAATCCCGGCCCGACCTTTGCACATTATTTTTGTCATAAATAGCGTGTGAAAGTTCATGGTTGGCATTCGTTGTGGCAAGAACCTGTCCATCAGTTCGATAACTAGCCAAACCGAACGACGCTGATAAAGGATAGGCCACCATATCATCCACATAAACGATATTCGATGTACTTCCAGTAGATCCACCGGTTCCCATCCAGATGCGGAGATAATTCCCGGCGGCATTCGTGTCAGCAAAAAGACCTGCGGAATCCAGATACCCTGCCGTGAGTTCTATTTCCCATCGTTGCCAGCGCCGCGCCTGAAACACTTCATCCACAGGCGCAGTCCTCCGAATTTCCTTAACGACATTACCCGAAGCATCCCGGAGTTCAGCCACCAGTACAGGCGACACCGATGTCGATGGAGCATAAGCCCAGGCAGAAATCACATAGTCGTAATGGTAGCGTCCAAATTCCTTAAGAACGATGTTCCGCGTCGGTCCGAAACTGTCCGTGACCTTATAGGAATACAGCCCGTCGTATACCTGAAGAGAATCCACGGAGACCCCCGGAAATTCCCAGCCATTGGCCTGTAAAGTAAGGAGACCCGGACCATTCTCGGCGGTGGTTGCCGCCACATCGCTACAGGCACTGCCACCAAACTGTGCCACGGGCAAGGATCTGGGCCCTTCGTAAACAGAACAACTGTGTCGCCGCCCGGATACTGTCGGCGTTTCTGTTTCCAGCGTCTGCCCCCAATGATTTCGGGAGACAATGGATCCGCCGGGGACAAAACCTGTGTCCGCACGGAATATTCCAACGGCACCCTTTCTGAAATCCGTATCCGTCGCACTATAATCCCGGGCAGCCCAGCGGTAAGTCCCATCCATCTGCAGCGGAAGGCTATCCGAATAAACCGCTTTCGCCATAGAGGCGACTTTCGCGGGGAACATTATGGAGTCAGGGTTCCAAGAACCTATGGAATCCTTAATATTATTGGAAAGTATCTGAGGTACATACTGAACTCGCTGCACAGGAACACGGAAGATCACCGAAGAATCCTGTATGGTGAAACTTTGATTTTTCAAAATGATCTGATTTACAATCGATTGGGTTCCGACGTTCTGAATTGATAACCGAGGTTGCCCCGATAAAGTATCGTAAAGGAAATTGCTGGAAATGGTCCGCTGGCTGCTCCCGTAGGTATCATAAGACCAGACATCAGTGCTGTCCTGTAGATTCTGAACCATTCCTTCCGGCCAATTCCGCCCCGCCCCGGAATCCACCCGAAAAACATTCCGGCTCTTCATGCGAAGCATGTTGTAGGAATCATATTGAGACTGTTCCTTCAGCGTGCCCTGCAGATTCAGGTTATAACCCTCCAAAGGACTATCCACATCATCCACTATAAAAGAATAATTTCCATGAGACAGAACAGAGTCCGGCCAGACAAAGGATCTGTTACTGACCGCAGCATCAAAGAACTGGGCACTCAGGGTATTGGCACCAAATTCTGCCGTCGTTAATGGAATTTCTGCCAACACGCCTCCATATCGAAATGCAACATACTGATTTTTAGTTTCGTCTGAATCTCCTGTGCCAGCACTCCTCCAATAGCGGGATACCACATTGTAGTTTTTAGGCCGGATATAATTATCGCCCCCATACTGACCCAATCCCAAAAGGACCCAGCGGGCACCCTCCACATTATTCACCACGGATCGCATGATGAGGCGATTCGGGGAAGAGAACTGATTTTGAACGGGATACAGCCATTCAGAACCAAAACTCAAATAGTCTTCAGCGGTTTCAGAGCCGAGAAAAGCCCCTGCCGAAAAAAACCGAGAGCGACTATAATGAAAAAAATAACACGTGCCAATTTCTCCACACAACGATCCACCACTTTGCCACCCTCTGAAATAAAAAACAAGCGGATCACTATAAGAAAATTGCAATCCCTGAACGTTCGCATCCAAAGAGCTCGTCCAGTCCACGATATCCGCCGAAGGATTTGCTGGGACCTCAAGCAACAAATTATTATAGCGCCCATTTTTGATAGTAGCCCGGCCGTTCGTATACCGGGATTCCAGATAAAAGGCCTCAGGATGAATGGAAACATAAACATACTGTGAACTGGCATCCGGGATGGAAAAAATGGAACTGCCGCGTTCATAGATAATTTGTCCATTGGAAAGCTTTTTACGCCACAAATACACGGCAGCTTCCCAGGGAGCAACCTCCACCATATAATTTGTCGAGACATAAAAAGTACTCGCTCCCCGATCTTCTCCATCATCATAATTGGCATAACTCACTGTATGAAACAACTCCCCATCAAACTGAAACACACCGATATACTCCCGCCCATTTCTATTCATTTGCAAGATCAACAGGTTATTTTGCAAAGTAATGGCCCTTAAATTTTTCTGAAAATTCATCGTATATATTGTACCATCTGTAGTCTTTTGTTGATCATCCAGGACAGGCAATACATCGCTTCTTCTTGTCAATTCGTCAAAACTGGATCCCGTGAAGCGGAATAGGTTGATTATATCCGTCTCTTTGTGCCCGACCACAAACATATCTGCCGTTGCAGATACAATTATATTCTCATCATCACTCCACTCCAGGCAAGCTGAACCACTTGAATTACGGACAGATTCCCCGTAATTTCCCAGATTGGCAAATCCGCAAGAGATCGTTTTACCCAGCATCTTCCACTTTCCCGTAACTGAACTGCGGACCACGGGATAGACATGATAAAGTCCTCCATTCTTCTCCGTCACCAGCAAATAGTTGTCTTCCAGATTTACCTGTATGATATTTCCAGTCAGTAAGGAGGGTGTGGTGAAAAAGTCCCCGATATCAGTGTCCTTCTGAACAAAGGCTTTTCCGTCCCACTCCCACAGATCAATCTCGCGCCCATCGATATCCGCCAGCACAAAATAATCGTTCGAATAGTAAAGAGTCTTCTTTTCCGCATCGGAAAATTGTTTGTTCAATATTCTTTGAAAATAATTTCCGCTGTTCTGATAAACCTGAAGATAAAGGACGTTCGTGGTGCTATCAAACGCCTCTGCGAAGCAGAATTGTTCCGTGCATGTCGCGGAATTAGTCCACTTCGCCACATTGCCTTCTGGCACACTGATAAATTCCCCGGCCTCGTTGCGCATCGTATCCGGCGTGGAAGGGGACTCCGCTTTCCCGATTAAGGACAGTGCCGTATAGGAAAAATTTTCCGTAGTGTGATCCGGTTTTTCCACCTTTGAAAGCATATAGGAAGGAGCAATTCCCGCAGTGTCATAACTCAAATTCCAAGTTCTGGATTCCCCACCCGTCATCTGATCTGCGATAGAAGTCAACTGACGTTTTATTGCTTTTCCTGTACCCGCAAATTGGTCATAATTGAAAAGAATACTCCGATACAATCGACCTTCCACTTTGTAAGATAAGCCTGAAAGTCTCTGTGTTTCATACAATCGCTGTTGATCGCGTGGAACTGCGGCCGTATAACCGTCATACTCCCATGGTAACAAAGTAACATAACTGAAATTAATAGACTCTACTTCCCTACCAGAAGAATCTGTCCAATATACTTTTGTGGGCTTACTCTCACGGGTGTACCCGACAGATCCCGAAATGGTCTCCATCGTTTGCTGATAAGAAAAATGAATCTCATTCGACTCACGGAAGTCCGTAAATTTTGATGCATCCCAACGATAAGCATAAGCACCCGTTTGATCGACAGTAACCGGATTGGCGATGATTTTATTGCCCCGGTAACGCACCGTACGACGGGAATCTTCCGTTTCGCCAAAAAACATTTTATTCCCATCTTGAAATACAAACAACCAGGACTGAAACTGACTTCCATCGCTGTTTAATGTGGGAAAAATGCGAATGTACGGGTTAGTGGACAAGAAATATTTTCCGGCATTGTTTTGCACAATCTGACCGCCTCCATAAGGTCCCAGATTGCAATAGAGCATGTCATCCATTGAGCTCACCGTTCCATTGTGACTGACCGCCACATAAGGAAGGGCAAGACTCCAGCCCAACCCCACCCATCCTGAAGGAGAACGGCTATTGGGTTGATCCAGAATCGGTTGCACCCCCCCACTGTATGTGAGAGAAAAATTCCAACCGATCACCCCTCTGACATTAATCCCCATCAAAGGAATCTGATAAAAAGGCTGCCCATTGAACACATTCACATTGGAAACTACCATGCCCGGTGCCTGTGCAGGCTGAAATTCACTCTCTGCAATCGTCTTATCCCGGTGCTTAGACAAACCACTGGGAAACAGCTTTTTAAGAATATCCAACCAGCTGGCATCCGCCGACACAGATAAAGTCAACAAAATAAAGACAAACGTCAAACAGCTACGCATTCAAACCACCTCCTCATGAACAACAAAATCTTGTCCCTCCTGTCCTAGCGCCCCCAGTTGAATATCATCGGTAAGACACATGGATATATTCTTTTTTTGAAAAAATAATTTTTATCAAAGTCTTTTTAAGTGGAGTTTAAATATTTTTACATTTTTTTTTACTTTTCCCATGCAGATCCGAATTAATCTGTTTCATAGCTCCGTGGCCTCACCACAAAATTAATAAGAGTTGAACACCCCACAGAAATTCACCTCTGGACTTATAGTTTATCCCTAAGTCCAGGTTGAAGAAACACATTCATTTTTTATGAAGGTAAGCTATGACCAGACTAGTCTTTTTTCGCAAAAAACAGGAGGGGGGAACTTTTAAAACGGCAAAAGATTGCTTAAAAACAATCTTTTTTTAGAGTATTTACGGTTCTTGATTAAAATATTTATTTGTTCAAAGCACTCATCCCTTCGGGTGCAGCGGGCCATAGAGACTCGCGACCGCTTGCGAGGCGATGCCTTCCATACGGCCAGTGAATCCGAGTTTTTCGGTGGTGCTCGCTTTGACACCCACCTGATCCACTGCAATCTGAAGTACTTCAGCGATGCGTTTCTGCATTGCCAGACGATGAGGGTTGATCTTCGGACGTTCACACATCAGGACACAGTCCACGTTGATAATCTGGTACCCGAGCTGCGTAATTTCTTCGCGCACTTGCTTCAAAAGAATCATACTGTCAACATTTTTAAATGCTACATCGGTATCCGGAAAATGCGTACCGATATCACCCAAGCCTGCGGCACCCAGAAGCGCATCACAAAGCGCATGCACAAGGACATCCGCATCGCTGTGCCCAAGGAGGCCTTTATCATGGGGAATATCCACACCGCCAATAATGCACTTCCGGCCTTCTACTAAACAATGAACATCAAAACCAATGCCTGAGCGGTATACGTTTTCCATCATGAGTTTAATTTAACAAAAATGCGCCGATAGACATTTCATTCCCAAATTGCATTTCTAAAATACTTATTGAATCCACCATCAATGGCTAAGTTTTCGGGAACATTTTCATTATTCAACCACACATGCAAAGGCATTCCTGTATTCGGATCCATTACACTATGAATAGAAAAGCACAACTCTGCAGAATCTCCAGCAACACCACAGTAGCTTTCATCTTTGATGAGATTGAAAACTTCAATTAAAGGGTGAGAACCTGTTCCTGCCGTTGCAGAGCCATAAGAAAGATCTTGGAGGGAATCAACAACACCATTCGTTATCCAATATCGAGTCCCTGTGCAACTTCCAAAATTAGGAGCAATTACATCGATTTGACGAAGTTCAGTTTGATGCTCTACAAAAAGCGAATCAAAATAAGCCCACTGGGCTGCAAAATTTTCTGTCCCAGAATTTAATGTGATGACGTCCGCAGAATCTACCATCGAATAATCGATTGCAGTTACGCAATAGTTTGTTGTAGATGAAGATGACATTGCGTCCGCAGAAGAGGACGGAACCAACGAAGACGAAGACTCGATAGAAGAAGAAAGAATAGTCTCTGATGAAGAAGATTCTCCAAAAGTAATAATCGTAGCTGAAGTTGAATCATTACAAGCAGAGAAAAACAAAAAACACCCCATCAACCCACCACATAAAAAATTCTTAATTGCTAGCATATTCTATCTCCTGATAACATCATGGGACTAATTTATATAATTAATTTCACTACGGTCCAGAATAAAATTTCAAAATTTTGAATGTGAGAAAGCTTTTTTGAACAAAGCAAGAATTTCTGGATCGAACATTGTTTAGGACCGTATCAACCCCTTCGCGATCCTTCCCACCCTTCAAATGGCTAACACATTTGAATTTATCGCCCTCCAAACCATGCGGTTTCACTACCCCATAATGTTTTTGTCAAAAGCTTATTATCGGATCCAATTCAATGCATAGCAGATAATCAGCAAGGCGAACGAAATAGAATTCCACCGTTAAATAATACCTGGTTCATAACCGAATGCGGCCCCATCCACTTTCCACAAATTAATTCCATCTACTTCGACAGCTAATGCGGAGTTATACTCCACTCGTACGGTGATGGGGAGCCCTGTGGTTGTATCAAATTCAGCAGAAGTCACCTGAATACAAATGGAGGTATCTAATACTGCTTTGCAAAAGGAGTCTTTCATTTGATAGATTTCATCAATCGGATTCTCTTGGCTCGAAGTATCTACATCCAAGGAGACATCCGTTGTAAATAGGACATAGTTAAGAGGGTCATTTATTTGTGCGGACGAATCCACAATCCCTGCCGTCATCCAATACCGATTTCCTGCACTATAAAAGCCTGATTTCAAAACATCTACTTGACCCAGATTTTTCTTTTTTGTCTGAAAAAGCGAATCACAGCTATTCCAAGCCGCTAAAATATCGGTCGTGGAAGAATTAATCTTTGCAGGGCAAAGGCTCGCCACTGCTGCCACCGATGAGGAAGAACCTTGCGCGGATGATAATAATTCGGAGGAGGATGAGACCGATGACGATCCAGAATCAGTCACATCACAACCCATTAGGAAAAAGGATATTCCTACAAATCCAATGACAGAGAAAAGCTTCATTTGTAACATACCAAACCCTTTGATAATGGTGATGATGATTGAAAGGTATCTCTACGGGGGGAATTAGGCAATCACGATTTGTTGTGTTCTATTTTCTGATAAGACACATCACGCGAATCTGCTATAAATAGCCTGATCAAAAAAAATTGACAGCTACGGCGGTAACTGTCAATCAAAAATCAACGTTTCAAAGGCACTTAAGCGACAATCAGCGCCACCGAAGGAAATATTCCCAAAATCAGCAAGGCAAAAGCGGCAAGCACAATGCCTAAACGAAGCAAAAACACATTGGATTCCGAGAAGCAGCAAGGTTTAGTTGTCGCCTCCGAATGAGCTGGCGCAAACAAAACAGCCGCAATCCGAATGTAGTAGAATGCCGCCACGACCGAGAGCACAAAGCCCAAAATGCCAACGACGACCCAACCTGCAGAGAATACACCTGCAAAAAGCGTAAACTTGGCAAGGAACCCAGCCGCAGGGGGGAGGCCCGCCAAGGAAGCAAGGCAGATGACAATGGCGAAACCTTCCAAAGGCTTGCGACGCGCAGAACCCCGAAGACCTTCCAGCGTTTCTTTAGAGTCTTCCTTGCCGGAAAGTGCAGCCACCCCAATAAGAGCCCCCGCAGAAGCAATCGCATAGGTGATGAGGTAGAAATACATAGGGCCCAATTGCACAGAGCCCGTCCCCGCATAATCCGGGAGCAGAAGGCCCAAGGCGATAAAACCCGCGTTCATCACTGCGGAGAACGCGAGAATTCGACGAATGGATTTTTGCATGAGACCGGAGAATGCGCCGATCACAATAGAAAGCATCGCTACCACAAGAACCAAAAGGCCTAGTTTCAGAGGGGCACCGCCCACAGCGACAGGTTCCATCAGATTCCAAGCCGGAGCAGCACCCACACGAGTGACGAGAGCCCCGAGCCAAACAGAACCCAAAGCAGCAAGGGCACCCACCTTCACCACCGCAGCCATAAAACCTGTCACCGCCACAGGGGCCCCTGTATAAACATCCGCCACCCAGAAATGAACTGGGGCCGCACCCGCCTTAAAGAGCAATCCAAAAATCACAAGGACCAATCCAGCATAATAAATTGCCGTACGGCCCTCAAGAATAGCCCCGCTAAAGTGGGAAGATCCGGTAGCTCCGTAAATTAGAGAAACCCCGTAAAGGAACACAACACTAAAAACAGCGTTCGTTATAAAGTATTTGAATACGGCTTCGTTTCCATTATGATTCGTACGACGAAGACCTACCAACCCATACACTGGGAAAGCCGCGAGTTCCATGCCGATGAAAAGGGCCACAAAATCCATGGCCTGAGTCATGAGCAGAGCCCCTACTGTGGCCAATAGCAAAAGGCCATAGGGCTCGCCCCCTTCCTGTTTTTCACGGGCAAGGGTCGTCTGAAGTCCACCCACACCTAAGAACGCACACAAAATAACGGTAAGGCCTAGTAAGCGACGAATAGGATCCATGGCAA
>MNYL01000131.1 GCA_001873075.1 Fibrobacteres bacterium CG2_30_45_31
TTAGAATTTTGAAGAATCTGGTTGAAAAAGTGTGCACTACCAATAGCATTGGCGGTACAACTGCCCAAAGTCCCCTGATTTGTTATCGGAGGGCATTTGGGGCGCAAATCCACTTTAGGGGGAAGCGCTTGGAGGACACCCATGGGCGCCGCATAAGCACGGTCACGAATATCAGGAAGATCTGGTATCCAACCCAAACCAAATTGAATTTTTTGTGTTTTTTCTTTTTTTACCAAAGCCTTTTTAATCGGCTTCTTTTTCGATGCAGAATCTTTTGGTGCAGATTTTTTCATTGTCGGTGCTCTCCATAATTTGCCACTATTAATATATCACTTAATCAAAAAAAGGGATTATATATTTTAGTGCGCAAATTTGGAAAATAGGAGAAAACGGCGAATGTCAAAAGTCTTAGAGGCTGATGTTGCTTAGTTTGTGATCTTAAGTATATAATTCAAAAAAAGACATTACCAGAAATAATTATAAAATCGAAATTATATGTCAGTCAGATTTTTTTGATAGATATCCAACGCTATGGTTGAAACTAAAATGGTGAATTTTTAGAAAAATCATAAATTTTTGAACTTTGAGTTCCCAAAAGCAAAAGTTTTTGCCTGTTTATACAGAATCTTACATTTGAAATCCAAATATGTCATTTCTGAAGATATATTTGTAAGTAGGTTTTTGGGCTGTCGTAAAATCGCGAAGGTTGGTTGATGTTTTTATTTCTGCATTGGGTAAGAATCAATGGAAGCAAAGGAGTGATGAGACAAATATGATGTCTTTGGCTTTTCTGTTGGCTTTGGTTCTCCATAATATGGAGGCTGCGATTTGGATGCCTGAGTTGTCCAAAGAGGTGAAGCGCGTCCGATTTTTCGGGCTAAAGAAAAAAAGATTTCTTGCCGCTATCATTTTAATAACTTTTTTTGCTTACGGTCTGACTTATGTGTATTTTATTGATAATGGCCTATCAGAAGTAATTCGCTATTTGTATCTGGGATTTGTTTTCGTAGTGGGCCTCAATGCCTTTTTTCCTTACTTATTCGGTTCTATTTACTTCAGAAAATATATTCCTGGGACAGCCACTTCGTGCCTATTCACATTGCCTATCAGTTTTTACCTTGTTTTTGTTCAAAATAAAATAAGCCCTACGGATATTAAATTATACATGGGTTCGGTGATTATTTTGGTGATTTTATTTTCAATGCTGATGCTTGTTAAAAAATTGTATAAAATTACACGGAAAGCTCTACGGAAGTGCCTGAAAATGGTTTTCCCTATAGACGAATAAAACTACTTCTCTACTACATGTCCGAAGATTTCGTGAAAGGAATCATTATCAAAAGGATTTATACCCTTGGATGTCAAATGGAAAAATGCGTGTTGTACCATGGTTTCCATATTAAATTCAAAAGAATCCAATCGGAGTAGATAGCTTTCAATGGTGTTATCAAAAGCTATCATATAAGGGGGTCTCGATAGTTTTCCCTGATCATGGAGTTCTGAAAGAATACTTGCTACCTCATCGTTGACACAAACCCAAGCCTCTACATCAAAAAACTTTGTAGAGTGTAGCAACCTTAAAAGAATTTGGGAACAGTACTTGCGGGCGCGGATCTCAAGAGAATGTTGAGGCCCTTTTTGCCTTGCTTCTTCGCGAAAGTCCCAAGGGCTTGCGTGTTGAGCATCCACTAAAGGGGTGATTTGTAAACCCGCTTCTTTGAGCCCTTCAAGGCGATCTTTGGACCAAGAACTATTGTGGTAGGGAGAAATAAACAACACTTTATGATAGTGGTGAGAAGCAAGGAATTCACCCACAATGCGTCCTGGGAATTTTCCAAAAGTGGAATTGAAAAACGCCCAATTCTCTTTGTTTTTTAACGAGTGAGGGGTTGTTTCGGGAGGGTGTTCCCACCAAACGGCGACAGGAAAAGAGCTTTTTGAGAAAATGGAAAGCAGTTCGCGAGGCTTTTGGATTAAAAGGGTGGAAATAAGCGCTCCCAAACAATGAGGGTAATCAGAGAGCGATTTGCGATTTCCTGAACGGTCTAAGAGAACTTTTTTTTCTTCGTTAAACCCTAAGAGGGAAAGTTTAAGATTGCGTTCATGTGCTGAACGGTATACACTTTTTAAAAATTCCATTTCCCTGTCGCTCTCTGAGGGAAAATAACCGGACTTGTTGCAACGGGTGATTAATAGGATTTCTTCTTGGTGAGTTTGGGGATCTTGAGAAGAAAGAAAGTAATATCGTTTTTGCCCGACACGCCCAAGGAGCCCTAGACTTTGTTGTTTTTGCAAAAATTTGCGCAATAAGGGCCTAGAAACTTGATAACGAGTGCAAAGTTCCTTAAGGCTGGGAAGGCTTTGCCTGGGGTCGAAATATCCTTTTTTCCAATCTTCGCGAAATCGTTGATCAAGGGTTTCTATAGGGAGCGTTCGCGGGAGCGGAACCGTGATGGTAACAGTGGTTCCCCAAAAGTAACCTTTAGATGGCACAGAGCGGATGTGGCCCTGCTCGCGCAGAGTTTCAAGCACTTTGGAAACCGTACCCATCGCGACTCCCCATTGAAGGGAAAGTTGCCGTACCGAAGGGAGCCTTTCGCCGGTGGCTCCTTTGGTCTCTAATAACGCTTTAATCAAACGCTCTCGCATTTACCTATTCTTTTATTCGTTTAGTACCCAAAAACCGTCCCACCAAATCAAACGTACGCACGTCCCGAGGGCTAGCCAATGTTGATTTCACATGGGGAGCAGGAATCGCAGAGGGCCCGTCATCTACAGGAACAGTACCGGAAAAACCGGTTTGGGCGGCTTTAGTGAGTGAGATGATAAGAGTCCCATTTTGCACGTTGATATTATCCGGGCTGAAGTCTACGCGATTTTTCTCAAAAGTCCAATTACCCGTACCCCAGCGATTGTCATCAAATGTGTCAAAATCATCGGTCCAAAGCAGAGAGAAATCAGAGCCGTTGCTACCGGCACCTGGTGTGTAACTATAGACTTTTACCCAATTGATGTACTGATTCACCGGAAGAATAGCCTCATCGAAAGCCCCTACCCAATCTGGATCTTCCGAAGACCACAGATTGAAACGAAGAGACTGTGCCTTAGTAAGCGCAGCCACTTGTCCTTTGGGGTCGCTGACATTCGTTTCTGTGCGGCGCACTTCGACGCTATCCACAAACCAGGCGACATAGGTCGGGGTCCATTCAAAAGCGAACGTATGATAAACGGCATTGGTGGCTACGGCCAGGGCATGAATTTTTTCACTGGTAATTTTTTTTTCGAGAGTGCCGCTGATAATGTTGGATTGAAAACTGGAGGGTGATTTGCCAAGCACTTCCATATCAATTTCTACCCAGGGTTCGCCTTTTCCCTTATAGGAAAAATCGTAATAGAGAAACATAGAGCTCACGAGGCTAGAGCCTGCGGCCATGTACATGCGCGCTTCAACACGGCCATACATATAGGATTCCTTAGTGTAAAGTTCGGCACCGGCGTAATCTTTAGCACAAAGAGGGAAAGCACAAAGCAGAGCTACTAGGAGAGTTGCTTGAACATGTTTCATAATGAGCCTCATGAGAATGAATTTTATCTAACCCTAAAGTAACTTGAGTGTGCTCAGAAATGAATTCAAAATGCTGTCATACTTGAAACATCTGTATCAAATGTATCATTAACAAACATAAAAAAGTATGCGAAATAAACTTTTTAAGGCCTGGCGGACTCAGATTGTGAAAAATCAATGGCTTTGCCAGAACATTGAGGCTTTTTAGTTTTTTCACAAAAGAAAAGGCCTCAAAAGATTTAGAGGCCTGATGATGCTAGATTATTTCTATTCAAACCAAGCTGCCATGCTTTGGGAAATCTTGGTTTTCGTGCAGTCCCTTACTTCAGAATGCGCCCCTGGATATTGTAAGAGTTTGTATGCCGCAGATATTGGATTGCTGCTCCTGCTCTGGAACATGTTGGCGTATAACTTACTTTTGTATTCCGGGGGGTGCGGAGAGCGGAAGGTTCGGTATAGAATCCTCCGATGGTCACCGTTGCATTGGTTGCCGAGGGCGCATTGATGGTCGAGGAATACTCGAATACATCGTCATAGCAGAACCCGTAGGAGCTCTGCTCCCAGCTGATGTCTGCGCGGTGCCAGAATTGAACATAAACATTGTAGGGTTCAGCCTTGAAAAATTTTGTGGAGTCGCTCCAGTCCTGAGTGGTTCCTGCTGTCGCATTCAAATCAATGATGTGACGGTTCAGAGCAGCGCAAAACTGGGCCTGCACGACGAGATCGAGCGTCTGCCCCGGTATTTTCTGGACATCTTCCGAAAGTACGCCATTGCCTTCGAGAACTTCGAGAGTCTTGGGGCGACGAGAAATTTTCGCGGTGGCATTCCCGAAAAAGTTTGTCTGGTTATGAAACACAAAAGTTTCGCCCTCCACGCGACCCTTCCAGATTCCTGCGGCACCGGAATTGAAGATCAAATCCTCTGAGGCATACTTGGACCAGATTGCGTCTACATAAGACTTGAAATAGTCGGCCTGGGCACCCCCGCTTTGGAAGGCGGAAGTTTTAGAAGGAGCCATGATCACGCCTTCTTTTTCGTTGAGGCATCCCTCAAATGCGCCATGGATTTCATTTTTCCATTTGGCAAGGATGGATTCATGCGAAAGTATTTCTCCTGTCTTTTTATAGAATCCGTTAGCACCCCAGACTTCGAGGCCCATAGGATAGTGGTAGGAATCCACCCGTGTGGTGTTGGTCCAAAGACCATTGGGAGCGTTGGTGAGCTCAATCATTTCATAGCGAATTCCCTGGTTCGGGTCTGTAGAATTCGCGAGGTTGGGTGCCGCGTATCCGCTCGGGTCTCCGCTGTAGCCAAAGAAATACAGGTAAAGTTGAGACCCAAAAGAAATCAAGATTCGTGAGCCTTCGATGGCAGGAACAGGAATGGTTTTGTTTGGAATTTCAGAAAGCTTGGTAAAGCAGTCTGCATAGAGGGCGTTGCCGCCGGGGCCTTTATTGCCATTAATCACTGGTCCCTGAACGGTATTGTCATTCACGTTCATCTGATGAACCTCGCCCGTTTCGCCATCAATCCAGACATGACCTCCTATGATCCCGATGACTGCAATGTAAACTTGGTCATCAGGATAAGAGGAATGATTGACAAATGTATAAGGCAATGTGGATTGCGCATAAAGAGCGCTCGCAACACACAGGCCGAAAAGGAATCCGCTGATTGTTTTTACTGATGGTAGCATGATGAATCTCCTGTTTGATTATTGGCGCCCGAGTAAATCATATTGACGAAGAAGTTGCCTCAATTGTTGTGGTTTAAGAATCGGTTTGATTCCTGTGGAGCTTATTTCTCTCACACTCACATCGTCGATCCAGATCTCAGATACGACTCCTCCAAGATCAAATTCAATGCGCCCCTTCAAATCAGTGGGTTCCTGCATGGTGAAGGAGAAGGAATAGGATTCCATGGTGGTGCTAAGGGATACGGTATCTTTGCCGTAGGTGGTCCATGGCGATACATTCTGGTTCGCGGCAACAGCGATGTCACGGGCCACCGAAGCGCGAGCATTGAAACTCACCTGATAGGTTTTCCCTTTTTCGAAGGGGATGTTGACTTGGCTGAATTGTACATGCCAATTTTGAGTGCCTGGCGTGGTAACGGAGACATGGTAGGTTTCGCCGTCAAGACTTCCGCTTGCTGAGGCCCCTTCATAGCTTCCGACCGGTTGCCATTTAATTCCACCCTGGGAAAAATCGCCATTCCACACCAGTTCTCCCTCGGGGGGCGCAATTGGGTCTACGACCGATCCCCCCTCAGTTTGGTATACTCGGACATAATCTACTTGCATGGTCTGGGGAAAGCGGGAATCATCCACGCCATTCGCACCGCCCCAACTTCCGCCGACGGCGATGTTTAAAATCAGATGAAAGCGCTTGTCGAAAGGCCAGGTGGTATATCCGGTATTTTCATTGGCGAAGC
>MNYL01000252.1 GCA_001873075.1 Fibrobacteres bacterium CG2_30_45_31
GGAAATATTCTTATCGTTGGTCCCCACGGCCGCCCCTGTTTCATTGAGATAGTAGTACTCGAAGCGCTGTCCTGTGATATTATTTTGGAGCGTGTAATCAGTTTCTTTCCATTGCGTTTCTTGTTTACGATATTCCCCGGAAAGCCCCAAGACGACATAACGACCCAAAATGGGAAACTCGATACGGTCTTTGACTCTCCATTCCCATTCTTCCATCGCATCACGATGGTAAGATTTCCAGCGGGGAGTGAATCCAAATGTATTCGAAATGTCACCCACTTTTGTGTTGAGAGAAATAGGATATGTTTGCTCAAAGGAAGAAGAACCTTCAAAGTAATATCCCAGTTTTGCCCAAGTGGAATCTTCCAAGTCGAACGCTTCGATCAGGGAATCATTGTTGAAACGAGAATCATTTGTGCGAAATGCCCAGCGACCATTAAGGCTCAAGGTAGAATGGTAAGCGCGAATATTCACTCCGGCACGGATTGATTGCGTGAATAGGCGTTCTTCAAAACCGGAAGCGAGCGTATCGTTGTCCGAGGTCACAGCAGAGAATTCTTCCCAACGCAGAGAATCGAATGTTCCTTCTGGATTAAACCATGGGTCGCTTTCAATCGCGAGAATCGGGTTGTCATTGCTATGAATGATTGTCGAACGGTTGTGATCCTGGAACTCAAAAAGGTAATCCAGAGAAATATCGATATGAGAACCCAAACGGAATAAGTTGGTAATATCTATGCCTTGGACAAATTCGTCAAGATCCATCCAATCAGCACCATCATCCGCATTTTCGATTGTCAGATTGTAATGGGTTTTAAAGTCCCAGAACGATTGGATCCCCTGTTCTATACTAACATCTAATTCTCGAGTGTCTGCCATTTGGTCTGGAGACCCAGGGCTGTAAAAATCTTCGCCCACGTATTGAAACCTTGTAGAAAAGGCTGTCTTCTGGTGATGCCATGCGAGAGAAGCTCCGGCAGCAAAGTTTTCTTTACCCCAGTCAAGCCCCATCACGCGATCATCGTCACGATCGTCTTCGTAAGTTTCTTGAACTCGCTTTGCGGTTTGGAGAAGTGTGGTGAGGGAATCTTCCATTTCTGTTTCGGTCATGGAGGAATATTTGAAAATGGACTCCAACTCCTCGCGGGTGAGTGTGTACACTTGCGAAATATTCTGCATAAGTTCACGGAGCGTGGAGAAAGAAGCCGTGCTGAGGCCCGCTTCGGAGAACACACTATTAATGGCGCGTTGGGCATCTACATCAGCAGTGTCCGCTCTACCTACCGCAAACTGCCCTTCAAATTCCACGTTGGCAGGCAATTGAAGTCTGGTATTTGCGTAAACAGCCATTGCGGTTTGCATGGGTTCTAGAGTCGTCGATGAGGAACCGCCTTCGGCAAAAATGGGTTGTTCCAGTTCATCATCAGAGACGATCATACCGAGTGTTCCCTGGATCTGCCCTTTGGGATTCAGTTGAATAGAACCACCGCTCACCCAACGTTGCGCCTGTTGTTCCTCTTTGCCAATAGTGTCATTGTAGAAATGGGGGTTGCGATCGCCTTCCAGTAAAAGCGGGCGATTTTGACCAGAGTAAACGCCAAAAGCCACAGGAGAAAAACTCAAAATATACTTTCCGCCAAACAGATCGAGTCCTTGTACAGCGATTGGATCTTCTTGCAGGTGGAAATCGCCGAGAGTAAGGTCATTGTGAAATTGTCCGAGAAGTGAGTTGCGGAAATCAAAGGCATAATGGAATGAGAGAGGGTCCCAATCATTTTTTTGCCAGGTATCTGAGCGGAGGGCGGCGGTAAATTCAGCCGTGGTTCCGTGGTTGTCTTTGGCGAGTAAATAAAGACTTCCTTCAACCCCTTCTCCGGGAGTTTGGAAAATATTCTTATAATGTTCATGAGGTTGAATCGTATCATTCCCCACAATATCTCGAGAGTGAGTCTCATTGGACGCGGTTTCTACATCATGATTGTAGATCCCTGCCATGATACTACCGGTCACCTTCCAATCGGTTTTGGGGTCGGCTAAATTCGAGGGTTTGATTTTTTCTACGCCTTCAAATAAGGGTTCAGGAGGGAGCGCCAATATTTGGGGGTTCTTCGCAAAATCAATTTTATTGTTTACCATTGGAGAATTATCCTGGATAAACTCGCTCTCTTTTTCGCTCACCACACCCACTTCATTTTGTTCAACTTGAGTGGTAATAATGTGCGTTTTTCCAAAGTCAGAAATCAATAGCCCCACTTTGTTGCGTGTCAAATGGCTACGCTCTAAGAGTACTTGGGAATAGGCCGCAGAATGCACCGCGACATTCACATTGTCCGCAAATTCGCAATCTTGAATGGATACTTGAGAATTGCGCGCGTACAGGCCGCGATTTTGTGAGTGGTTAATTTCTGAGAACCAAAGATTTAGTAATCCATTTTCTACAAGAATGCCCGTAGATGCGTTTGAAATTTTCACATGACGCATTTCGGATGGGACTTTTCCAGTAATGGCGATTCCGTTCCAAGTCTCTTGGAGAGAGTCTTTTGGAGTGGATTGAAAGTAGACAGGACTTTGTTCCGAGCCCACAACCACTAATTGACCCCCGCGCACTTCTAAGCCTGTATTAGGTTCAAAACGCAGCGTGGTTCCCGGTTCAATGATGAGTGCATTTCCTTCAGGGACCGTGATATTTCCGGTCACGAGGTAGGGCGATTTATCCGCTTTTAAGAATCCATGGATTTCTCCCGAAATGGGAGTATCCGCCAAAACAGGAAGGGAAAACGCCAGCAAAACGAAAATGATTTTAGAGGTACCCCTCATCTTATTACCGAACATTGCGAACCTCGTATGTCTTGGTGGCCTTGCGAGTGCTTCCGTTTTTTGACGTGACTATGAATTCGTACTGAGTCGTTTCTTCGCGGACAAGTTCAATCGGGAACTCGTAATCCAAGCGATCAATTTGGGAGCCGCGGAAGGTCACAACAGTCTGCCCATTTCTTTTGAGTTCAAGCTTGGACAAGTATTGGGGATCGTTTCCGGGAATATTCTTGATGCGGAATCTCACGGTTCTGGGAATCCCTGTCAGTCGATCGGCGCCACTGGGCACATGGACTATTTCCTTTGCGTTCCCGTCCATCTGGATATAGAACGCAGTGGGTGGATAGCAACCCATGTTTTTTGTCACAGTGGAACGATTCCCCGCCAAGTCTTCTGCGGTGAGGGTATAACGGTGACGTCCTTTTTTCAACGTAAATTTTTCATTGGGTTTATCTTGGGTGAAGGCTTGTTCTGATTCCGGGATGCCATCCACCATGCGGGAGAGCAGTACGACATCGCCGGTGGTTTCAGTGATGGAAATGGCCGCTTCGCATTTCAAAGAGTCTACGAATTTAATTTCAAGCTTTGGTGCTTTTAAGTTGACTTCTTTGCAACGCTTATCAATGTCAAGCATTAAAGAATCTATGAATGTCCGATTTTCGGCTTTAAGGACAACTTTAATTTGTTTCTCATTCCAGTTTTGGTCAATATCACTGATGGAGAACGAGTAAACGAAATTGCCGTTCACACTCACGGGGAAGAGATTGGGCGATTTCTTATTCCCTAAGAATACGTTGAGTTGTGCTGCTGTATCTGTGGTTGCAAAAGAACCTTCAATGGTCACGCTTCCTTGCTTGCAAATTTTCGCAGGGGATTCTGTCTTTATAAAAAGGAATTCCCCTGTAGGCGCATCTGAAGACGGGCC
>MNYL01000073.1 GCA_001873075.1 Fibrobacteres bacterium CG2_30_45_31
CAACTGAAATGTATGGAGCAAAAATGTTAAAGAACGGAAGTAAAATTTTTAGTTTATTTGTGTGTATTTTTGTGGGATCTTCTGTCGCCCTTCCTCCCAGAACATGGGATGCTATTTTTGATGCTGAGGGTTCGGGTGATTATGTGTCTGCAAAAGTGGAGGGGCAGGTTCGTTTTTTCAAGTACACCTATTATGGAGAAGTTCAACCGATTGCATTTACTGTAAGTGATGGGAACTTTAGTTTTGTTGTCTCGGGCAATTTAAAGGTTTCTTCCGATAAAGTAGAAAGTGATTTTTATGCCACCTGTAACAAAACAAAAGAAGTGTGGATTTCTTGTTTCAACCGGCCACAAAAATTCGGAAAAGAAAATCTAGTCGTTGATATCAAAGGGATCGATTTAGCTTGTAATGACGACTTGTATGCTATTAGAGATTTGCGCATCAAATTCAAGAATGAAACCGCTCAAACATGGTGGGATACAAAGTTTGAAGGGAAAGAAAAGTTCAAACGCAAGCAACTTGCCGATTTTCGTATTGCAGAACAAGAACAAAGAATTGCCGTTAAGGATGCTTCAAGCGAGATTGTTGATTCTCGTGATGGGAAAGCCTATCGTACAATCAAAATTGAGGGGCGTACTTGGATTGCGCAAAATATGAATTATGAAGTTCCTAACGAGTCTTGGTGCTATGAAAACAATGACTCTTACTGTGAGCGAGGAGGACGTCTTTACACACTGGAGGGCGCTCGCCAAGCTTGTCCCAAGGGCTATCACTTGCCTCGGGATCGCGAATGGCAGGATATGCTCACGAGTCTTACCCAATGTTATGATGGCGTCCAAAATTGTGGAGCCTTTGGTGCGAAACTGAAAGCTAAAACAGGGTGGCATGGCGGCGGCGGTACAGATGCCTATGGTTTTACTGTATTTTCTTCCGGGCGTCGTGATGTGTTGGGGAAGGGTGGCCGCTTTGTGGATATGGGTGAATACGCTGCCTTTTGGTCCGCTCAAAATGGCCGCAACGAAACTATTTGGATTTGGGTGTTAGGACGCATGGGCGATAATATGGTGCGGGAACTTGCTCCTAATAAAAATCAAGCTTATTCTGTTCGCTGCATTGACGGGGATTAAATACTTTACCCAAAAAAAATCCCCGCCTAAATGAGCGGGAATTTTTTTTTGACTATCAGAATCGGAATTAACCGAGTATTTTCTTTTCAAAAGTGGTCATTGCCTTTACGAGCGCTTCCACACCTTCGATTGGCATTGCGTTGTAGATACTTGCGCGGAAACCACCGACAGAACGATGTCCCTTAAGTTGGTCTAACCCTTGTTCCTTGGTGAAAGCAAGAAATTCTTTCTCGAACCCTTCCACTTTTTCTGTTGCTACGGCATCTTTCTTGAATACGAAAGGAATGTTCATCGTGGAACGATCTTCTTTCGCTGCGGTACCGATGAATAGCTTGGAGTTGTCGAGAACGTTATAAAGGAGATCGCTCTTCTTGTTGTTCGTCTTTTCCATTTCAGGAACGCCACCGTTCTGTTTGAGCCAGTTCAGCGTACGGTTCATAACGTAAATAGCAAATACCGGAGGCGTGTTGAACATGCTCTTTTCTGGAATGTGGGTCGCATAGTTGAGCATGGTGGGAATCGTGCGGCTAACCTTGCCCAAGACATCCTTGCGAATGATGGCGACGGTGACACCTGCGCAACTCATATTTTTCTGGGCACCGGCATAGATCAAACCGAAGTCAGACACGTTCACTTGGCGGCTCAGAATATCGGAGCTCATATCAGCGACGAGGTAGGTGTTGGCTTTGGGGAATTGCTTCCACTGGGTACCATAGATGGTGTTGTTACTCGTAACGTGAAGGTACGTTGCACCCGGAGTCTGAGTGAACTGTTTTGGAATATGGTTGTAGGTTTCAGCTTTAGAAGAACAGACCACATTCACAGTACCAAATTGCTTCGCTTCTTTGAGAGCCTTGCTCGCCCAGACGCCAGTATCGGTGTAGTCTGCGGAAGCGTTCTGATCCAAGAGGTTCATAGGCACCATACAAAACTGGAGGGACGCTCCGCCACCGAGAAATACAATTTCATAGTTTTCTGGAATACCCATCAATTGACGAAGCATAGAATCCGTATCAGCCACCATGCTCTCAATAGGCTTAGTACGGTGACTCATTTCGAGAATGCCAATACCTGTGTTTGCAAAATCAATAATGGCATCTGCGGCTTCTTTAGTCGCTTGTTTTGGCAGAACCGAAGGACCTGCGCTGAAATTGTAGACTAACTTACTCATGGGATGAATCCTTACTTATCAGTGGATGTTTATTAAAAAAGCAAAAAAATCCTAAAAAGCGGTCTAAATGTAGTAGTTTTTCACAAAATAGAATAGCCCCTAAAAAGGGGCCGTTCTTAGTTTTGGAGTAACTCAATCGAGTTTTGATACTTCTTGATGCGAAACTTGGTCTTCTTTTCGCGTCGCTCATTTTTAGGGATAAAATTTTCATCTAACAAACGGTGCAACGATTCGATTTTGACCACTTTGGCTATCGGGTTTTCTTTGACTCTCGCCACATAGCGGAGAAATTCCTTTTCGCGAGCCTCATAGGTTGCATCTTCTGCGGGTATCGCTTCTGCCATGCGCTTACAACTGTAATCATCAATAAAAACTTGATCTTTGTGATGAGTCAAAAGGGAAAGAATATCGATAATTTGAGCCGGAACACCTAGTTCGGATAGTTTTGCTGGGGTATAGGCGGTAGAGTCTCCCATTGTGTCTTGGAGAAGGGCTACGATTTGAGTTTCTTCACTTTCCCCTTTTGCTTTTAAATTCGTCGCGATGGCAATCAAGTGTTCAATGTAAGGGCCACCGATTTTGTCCGTTTGCCCAGCATGGGCTTCAGTAGCAATGCGCAAAGCATCGTTGTAGGTAAACATGATTAATTCCTTTAAAAGGAGGGTGATGTCCACAATATATAATTGTCCAATTGAGAAAACCCGAAAAAAAGACTAAATTTGGGGCGCTTAAGCCCCCTTAGCTCAGTTGGATAGAGCAACTGCCTTCTAAGCAGTAGGTCGCGCGTTCGAACCGCACAGGGGGTATTACTTTTTTGTGAACACTATTCCTTTTGGGATTGTTCCTTTTTGGTCTATTCACTCTCATGAAAATGCTTGTGCGAGGGATTTCTTCACTCTATATTATGGGTGAGGCGCTCCCTGTTTGCTTTGGTTTCGAGAAGGGATGCTGGATCAAACCGCTACATAAGGTTAACAGGAAGCGTCTCAATTTCATTGATCATCCCTGGACCGTCATGCTTAGCATGGCGGTCTTTTGCGTTCACAGGAGTGGGGATGTTTTTTCGAACAT
>MNYL01000029.1 GCA_001873075.1 Fibrobacteres bacterium CG2_30_45_31
GTCTTATAGCCTTTTGGAGCACTACTCACGGTAAGATTCCCCGAAAAATTAAGCCAAAGCATGGAGGCAGGATAGTTCTTTGAATCCTGAGACACAGAGGGATTGCAAATCTGCCTTCCGCTATTCACCGCATATACCGTACCAAAATCGGTTTCTGCTGATTCCGTTGGCGTTGTCGTTTGGGAATAAGGTTCTGGATCGTAGAGGCACGAAACCAAAGCGAAAGAACCCGCGAGCAAGAAAATAAGGGGAACTGTTTTCATTGCTCAGTAATATAAAAATATTGTCATCAGGAACTAGCGAAAAAAATAGAACAAAATCACTCTTAAGGCGAAGAGTGCGCTGGCAGATACCGAAGGCTTCAAAAAAAACAAGAAATCAAGACAATCAACATGAGGCCTTTTTCATTCATGTTTCCCATTCATCCCACAAGTGCATCTATGAGGGATCACTCTCACTAAGCGCTGAAGCGCAAGTGTTCGTGTTTCCCGCTTGGCGATGTTCGATTTCATGGACGCAAAGTAATTTTCAAAGGGGTCCTGGAATCAGTTTCCTATATTTTAACAGTATCAATTTTTACTTCTCTAAGAGGTTATTATGCCTAAACTTCGTTCCTTAACCACTATCGAAGGCCGTGAAATGGCCGGTGCTCGCGCTTTGTGGCGTGCGACCGGTACTAAAGAATCCGATTTTGGAAAACCCATTATTGCTGTCGTGAACAGTTTTACCCAATTTGTCCCGGGCCATGTGCATTTGAAAGACTTAGGGCAATTGGTCGCCCGCGAAATTGAAAAAGCGGGAGGCGTCGCCAAAGAAATGGGAACGATCGCCATTGATGACGGCATCGCCATGGGCCACAGCGGCATGCTTTATAGCTTGCCTTCCCGCGACTTGATTGCGGACTCCGTGGAATATATGGCAAATGCCCATTGCGCGGATGCTCTTGTGTGCATCAGCAACTGCGATAAAGTAACGCCCGGGATGTTGATGGCCGCTATGCGTTTGAATATACCTGCCATTTTTGTGAGCGGGGGCCCCATGGAAGCGGGTCATGTGAAACAAGCGGATGGGACCGATCGCGCCTTGGATTTGATCGATTCCATGATTGACTCCGCCAATCCGAATATCAGCGATGAAGAATCGAAAAGAATCGAAGATTCAGCCTGCCCAACTTGCGGTTCCTGTTCCGGTATGTTTACCGCAAACTCCATGAACAGCCTCACAGAAGCCCTAGGCCTTTCCTTGCCAGGAAACGGCTCCATCGTCGCTACCCACTCCGAACGGAAGAAGTTATTTGAAGAAGCCGGACTCCGCATTGTGGAACTTTGCCACCGTTTTTACGATCAAAACGATTTGAGTGTCCTTCCGAGAAGCATCGCTTCAAAGAAAGCCTTTGAAAATGCAATGCGTCTGGATATCGCCATGGGTGGAAGTTCCAATACAGTTCTTCACCTTCTCGCCGTAGCCCAAGAAGCGGGCGTGGACTTTACCATGAAAGATGTGAACGCGCTTTCCCGTACCACGCCTTGCCTTTGCAAAGTCGCCCCGACGGTTCATAATATCCATTTGGAACAAGTGAACCGCGCCGGCGGCATTATGGGGATTCTCGGCGAATTGGATCGCATGAATCTTATTCATCGGGAAGCCTTTACCGTGCATGAAAAAACCATGGGTGAAGCTCTCGAAAAGTATGACATCATACGCAATAACGCGAGCGAAGACATCAAGAAGCGCTATCTCGCAGGACCTGCCAAAAAGTTTAATTTGGTCGCATTCTCACAATCGACCTATTACCCGAGCCTGGATCTGGATCGTGAACAGGGTGCGATTCGCAATGGCGCTCATGCTTATTCTAAAGACGGCGGTTTGGCGGTGCTTTATGGCAATGTCGCCCTTGATGGGTGCATTGTGAAAACAGCCGGTGTAGATGAATCTGTTTGGTTGTTCACAGGACCTGCTATCGTATTTGAAAGTCAGGAAGATGCGGTGGAAGGGATTCTCGGTGGTCGCGTCAAGCCAGGTATGGTTGTCGTGATTCGCTATGAAGGTCCGAGGGGCGGCCCCGGTATGCAGGAAATGCTCTACCCGACCAGTTACCTCAAGAGTATGGGACTGGGCAAAGCCTGCGCCCTGATTACGGATGGCCGTTTTTCCGGTGGAACCAGCGGGCTTTCTATTGGTCATGTGAGCCCGGAAGCGGCGAGCGGTGGCAACATTGGACTCGTCAAAGAGGGCGACCTGATTGAAATTGATATCCCAAACCGTAAGGTAAACTTGGGAATTACGGATGCGGAACTTACGGACCGTCGTAAAGCGATGGAAGCGAAGGGAAAGGATGCCTGGAAACCTCTCACACGCAATCGCGTCATTTCTAAAGCCCTCCAAGCATACGCAGCGATGGCATCCAGTGCCGATAAAGGGGCCGTTCGCGATCTGTCTTTAATCGGTCGTTAACCCAATTCCCGTTTGATACTATTGAAGGCGCATCGCTTTGTGATGCGCCTTTTTGTAAATTACCCCGTATGAAAGAGAAAATCATTACCTACATCAAAAGTTTCAATTGGAAGTTTTTGCTGATTGCTTTCGCATTTTGCATTGTTCTTGCCATTATCAATAACGTCCGTGTGGATGCCGCAAAATCCGTAGAATGGATTGGCTCTCAAAAAGTGTTGGAAAAACCGGAGTAGTGTCATGAAAAAAATTATTGCCCCTGCTTTATTGCTTCTACTTGCTACGATCTTCACGGCAGTATGCATTGCTGAAATTTCTTTTCCAGAATCATTTCTCACCTTTACCGACCAGAATTGGCTTTTGAAAATATTTCCAAAGGCCTGGAAATACAGCATTGAAACTGGCCTTAGTTGCTTTGTCATTGCGATTCTACTCGTTATTCCTGCTTGGAAGATCAACAATGTATTTACCACAAAATCCTTAGAAACACTCCTTCGTTTAGGGATAGGTGCATTTTTTATAACCGCTAGTATTTTCAAAATTCAAGATCCCCTCGCCTTTGCAACACTGGTTGCACAATATCAATTTTTGCCTGAATTCATTAACAATCTTTTTAGCTTAGTTTATCCACAATTTGAATTTTGGTTTGGCCTTGCTCTCATTATCGCGCCATTTACCAAAGAAATCGCATTTGTCATTTTCTGGATGTTTGTGTCCTTTATTATCGCCCTCGCCTGGGCTCTTGTGTGGGATTTAGGCATCACTTGCGGTTGTTTTGCACTCGAAGGAGCACAAAGCAAAAATGAAACTTGGACGTCTCTTATTCGTGATTTAGTGCTGATCGGCCCCACATTCTGGCTCACTCTGCGGCCAAATCGAAGCCTTATCGGCATTTGGCGAAAGGTTCCCTAGTATTGAATCAGTTATGGCGATTCCGAGTGCTACCCGAAATACCAAAGAGCATTTGAGCTTGCATAATTAAAAACAGAAGCAATACAGGAATCGTGGAAAGTGTCGCCGCCGCCATCAAAAGATCGAAGCGATTACCAAATTGACCTGCAAAGAGACGCATACCCACAGGAATCGTCGCCGTGGTCATATCCATAGATAACACCCATGCAAACATGAGTTCATCCCAAGCAAGAATAAAAGTATAAATAGCGGTCGCTACAATACCAGGCATTGCAGAAGGCAAAACGACTCGAAAAAAGGCACGGGATCTAGAGCATCCATCAATAAGAGCCGCTTCTTCTAATTCTCTTGGCACCGCCAAGAAAAAGCCCCGCAAAATCCATGTGGCCATAGGGATAAACAACGCAGAGTAAACAAGAATAATCCCAATTTTGGTATTCAGCAAATGAATAGAGGAATTTTGCTGCAAATAAGAGAAGAAAAGAAACACCGGGATAAGAAATAAAACGCCTGGAACCACTTGAGTCCAGAGAACTGTAAAATTCATTGTATTACGCCCAAAAAAACGAAAACGAGCAAGAGCATATCCAGCCAACGAAGAAAGTATAATCGAAATAAGTACTGTTGAGCCACAGATAATCAAAGAATTACTTAAGAATGTTTTGAACGGAATTGTCCGTAAAAGATCTTCGTAATTGCGCCAATGCAGATAAATTCCGCCCTTCGGAAGATTGTAGGATTCTCCCCTAAAACCTTGTTTATACACCTCGGCAAGTTGCCCTTTTAAGCCACCCACCCAAATGCGCCCCTTCTCTACAAAAATACTCGAAACAACACCATTTTCAAAACGGGTAGAATCTTTGGGGTTACGCATATAATTTGAATAAACTTTTTTTGACGAAGTTTCTGCACTTAAGAGATCCCATAAAGGCACAGAGAACAGACCTTCCGAAGATCCCAGATAGAGCTGATTTTCATGAAATTGAAGTGCGGTAATATCTGATTGAAAAATGTTTACATCGCCAAAAACTCTTTTAAGAGCTTGCCCTGCGCGGAAATCAAAGAAAATAATTTCACGCCCGTAGGTAAAAAGTACTGCAGAACGTCCTACCAAAGCCAAACGAAGGTCTCGACCATTATAGAATGGCAACCCCCCTTCACCAAATAAAAAATTCGCTTTCACTTTCTCTGTTTCAATATCCACCAAAGAAAATCCCTGATCATGAGCCACCAAAATTTCAGATTCAGAAACTCGCAAAATATTTTGAATAGAAGAGGTCGGTAAACCATTATTCACAGTAATCCAACGGATGGAATTAGGTTTATCAGGGTCAATAATCGCAATACCGGGAAAAGCTTCCCACCAAACACCCATACAAAGGTATTTCCCCACACCCACAAGAGATACCCCATGATCACTCGCAGGGACACGGTCTACCCAAACAGACTCCCAAGGAATTTGACGATAACGAGTTAACTCATGAGGAACTCGTTCAGCAAGGCACCAACGAAAAAGCTCTTTATTTTCACTATAGGTACGGTGTGTTTTCTTAAACAAATGGGGAATCATGGGATTCACCCAATTAGGTTCCAAGGACCACACGGCGAGAATTTGATTTACTTTCTCTGGAGAATTTAAAATCTGGTTCAAACTTTCAATTACTGTCGAATCTTCTGAAAAAGGCCGCTGTAGAAAATCAGTCAGAAACTTTCCTTTTTCATTCGAAAGCAGAGGGGTCCCATTAAGCATCCCTGCAAGACGACTGAATTCAACGACAGGGATCTGATTGGACACAAAACGAAACGCTGTAAAATCCTTTTGAATAAAAGATTTTTCAAACAAATTCCAACCCCATCGCCGATCCACTTTCCCTTTTTTAAGATCCACATGCATCAACGCTTCATCAGGAGAAAATGCATACAACTCATTATCCCGTAGGGCATAGTGAACAGAAACAGCAGAAAGGTCAATGTCTAGCCTATTAGGATCGGTGAGATGTCCCGATGGAAAACGATAAATCTGACCGTGTAAGGTACCTGCCACAAGACCCATTTTTTCGATAGGTCTGAAAAATGGGACGTCTGATCGATAGGGTGCTGGGAATAAACGCCCTTGCATAATCTCATTATTGCCCATCAGAGAACTCCATACCATCCATACAAGAGGTATAGAATTCAAGACAACAAAAATAATGGCAACAATTCTAATTATCATGTACATCCTTCCAGAATAATCGATACCAGAAGAAGACGGTAACAAGCATCATCGTCATTAAAAGCGTGCTTAATGCGGCACCTAGGCCTAAATTCCATGTTTGGAAAGTCGTCCGATATATGTATGTCATGAGCAAATCGCCATGTTTCCCGGGAAATCCAGAACCATTGCCAAACATCATCGCCACAATGTTAAAGCTATAAACATTGATCACTAAACTTTGCAACACAATCAACGCAAAAATAGGTTTCAAAATGGGAAGTGTGATACGAAAAAACTGTTCATGTTTTGTTGCTCCATCAATTTCCGCAGCTTCATAAATTTCCTTCGGAATTGCAGTAAGCTCTGCAAGAAACATCATCATACAAAAAGGCCAAAACCGCCAAATCGTAGGAATAATGATAGCCCAAATCGTATTGGGGCCCGTAAGCCAATTAGGTTTTATTAACTCGCCTATAGAAGTATATTCCCAGTGAGCCCCAAACCAACCGGAAAGTACATCCCAATGGAGATAATCAAAAAGAAGCGTATTGATAATACCCTCTTCTTGTTGCCACATAAACCCCCACAAAAGGCCGACAACATAGCTGGGGACAATCCAAGAAAACAAAAGCAACAAGCGCACAAGACTGACACCTTTAAACTTCTGCATCACAATAATAGAGCCCAATAGTCCCAATCCGATAGAACCGACACTCACACAAATCGAATATATGACCGTATTGCGAAAAGCATCGATCAATTGATCAAAAGTACTCCCCCCCGAAAGAAACAGTTCTCTAAAATTATTCCATCCCGCAAAGGGAGCAGAGAAAAATTGATCCAATGTCGATTTATCACTCACATGAAAACTTATGACAATGCCAGAAATCACAGGGATCAAAAAAAACAGAATCAAAAATAAAAAAGCGGGCAAAACAAAGACAAGAATCAGGGAACGTCCTCTTAATTGATATTTATCAATTTTCATGGAAGGCCGTCCCGTGCTGACGTTTGATATAATGATTGATTTCACGATCTGCAGCCTGAATTTCAGCAATGATAGCCTTCTCAGGCCATTGATCTGAAGGAGAAGCGGTAATCAAATCAAAAATATTTCCAAAGCGACGGAGCAAAATATCAGTTTCAATTTCTCCCCAATAATGCACCGCTGGGTATGATTTAGAGTGCATCGCCATTTGCTGAAAAATTTGTCTTTTTTCATCTTCTTTGAAAAATGGATATTCGTAAGTAACATTCAATGCAGGCAAAAATCCCGTCGTACGAGACATGGAAAGCTGTACATCAGCACGTGTGGTAAGGTATCGAAGTAAAGCTTTAGACTCCCGTTTGTGTTGAGTGAATCTGAAAATTGAAAGATTAGATCCTCCGGCAAAATACCAAGGTTCGTTGCCTTTCGGGGACGAAGGGGGTAACATACAAGAATAGTTTCGAGCAGTCACACTTTTAGCTTGCCCACCCAAAAAGCGTGGACTGTCAAGATAAATAGTTTTATTGGTGGCATCAAACCAAAAGGCAAATCGCCCTTCATCAAAATCAGAACTTACCTGGCTTGTATTTTTTCCCAAATTACGGCGGTTATTATAACCCATCCGCACTAAATCCAAATAGAACATGATTCCCGCGATAGAGGCCGAATCAGCAATGGTACTCCGCGTCGCCGTAGAATCCAGAAAATCACCACCAGCACCCCAAATCCAAGGCGCAAAATTATGAATCACATTCCAGTCATGTTTTCCTGGGTAACCAATAGGTTCGACAGGAATACCTTCAATAACTAATTTCGCCTGCTGAATTTTTTTAAGTGTTTTTTTTAAATCATTCCAGGTGACAATATCGGTGGACTTTACCCCAATCTGTGCAAGTACATCACGTCGAAAATAAAGAGGGCGAACATCTAAAAACCATGGAAATGAGGTCACACTATCAGAACCAATTGGACGCGCAAACCGCATCGCCGAAGGAACAAAAACAGAATCCCCACCCGCCAATTCCAACAAAGAATCTAAAGAAAGCAAAGCCCCCATTTGGGTAACAGAAGCAGCCCAAGTCGTTGGCATTTGAAGAATATCAGGCCCATTAGATGTGGTAGCCGCCGTCGTAATCTTCGTCCACGCAACGCTCCAATCAAGAACCGTCACTTCGACTTTAATCCCCGGATTTTCAAGTTCAAAATTTCGAAGAATACGATCCATGTCCGCTTCAGGATCAAGGCTGTTAGGCATAATCCACATTTGAAGCACCGTCTTTTGGCGTTCGGTTGAATAATCATCTTCACAGGATAAAACAACAGGGAGACAAAAGCAGAAAAACAGAGCAAATACAAGCCCTCGAACCCAAGACAAAAGTTTCCTTTTTTCTTTTATCGAAGTAGTCAATGAATACTTTCCCCTGTCGAAATATCAAACATCTGAATTTTAAGTTCATCAAGGCAAAGAAACAGCCGTTCACCCACTTCATGGTGAGTGCCCGCAGAAACACGTACGACCAAACTCAAATCGTTACAACGACTATAAATTAAAGTTTCTGGACCCAGAGGTTCAATCACTTCCACGGTAATAGGAATCGCTTTGGGCGAACTGGAACAAATGGAAAGATACTCCGGACGAATACCCATACGAACACGAGGATACTTTTTAAGTATCGATGTCACGGAACTAAAAGCGGGAATAGACAATCCGGCTTTTTCAATAAAAATGTCATCCTGAATAAACTGAACAGAAAAAATATTCATGGGGGGAATACCGATAAATCCTGCGACAAATTCATTGGCCGGATGAGAATACAACTCCATTGGAGATCCAATCTGTTGAATTTTTCCTTCATTAAGGCAGACAATGCGATCCCCCATGGTCATCGCCTCTGTCTGATCGTGAGTCACAAAAACCATGGTTGATTGCAAGCGCGTATGCAACCGTCCCAATTCGACTCTCATCTGGTTTCTCATCTTCGCATCTAAATTCGAAAGAGGTTCATCGAAAAGAAAAATACGAGGCTTGCGAACAATCGCCCGCCCCAGTGCCACACGCTGACGCTGCCCACCGGAAAGATGTTTGGGCTTTCTATCAAGAACAGATTCTAACTCCAGAATTTCAGCAGTTTCACGAACCCGTTCACGAATTTCATTTGAGGAGAACAAGCCTTTGAGTTTTAAACCAAACTCCAAATTTTCTCGCACGGTCATGTGAGGATAAAGGGCATGTGTTTGAAACACCATCGCTATATCGCGATCTTTGGGTTCCAAATTAGAGGCATCGACACCACTAATCAATATTTCCCCACTCGTGGGAGAATCTAACCCGGCAATCATACGAAGCACGGTGGACTTCCCGCAACCGGAAGGTCCCACCAAGACAACAAATTCCCCCTCCTTAATTTCAAGAGAAAGAGAATCCACAGCAGCAGAAGCTCCTTGAAAGGTTTTAGAAACCCCAACTAGAGAGACGGATGCAGCTTTCGAATCCATAGGTTACCGGGTAGCAGGCGTCTCGGGTTGCTTGGGCTGAGGCTTTTCAATATCAAAAAGCTTACGAAGAGGCTCTATCTTATAGCGGTTGCGTTCTTCGGGCAAGGTGAAAGGAGCAAGAGAGAGAGCCACCAGAATAGCCTCTGGATAATTGTTGACACATTTTACAAATTCACTCGCCGAAACGCCTTCTGTGTAGAAATCCACAACAAAGGTGTCCCAAGGCTCAGAATCCAGCAACTGAAGCGCTTCTTTCTCGGTTCCAACCCCTTTTACATAAGCACCCGTTAAAAGTCCAGACAGAACTTCAACGGCATCAGCACAACGCTTATCATCCGATTCCCAAACCATCACGCGACGGTCACTGTAGTCGCGAACCTGCATAGCACTTTCAAGATTATCCTCATTAGGAGCATCGTCAATCTTTTCGTCTTCTAATTCTTCAAAATCTTCTTCATCATCAAACTTTTTATTTAACATAGCCGAAACCATTCCTTTGAATTGGGAGATCGTTACAATCACATAAAATTTAACCTAAAATGATTTTTTTGTGGACAAAGAACAAAAAACAACCCACCAAAAACACTTGTTCTTTTGAAAGTTTGTATATTCGAGCCATGTCAGAAAAAAAGAAAGTCCACTTGCCTGAAATTTCGCAAGAAAGAGTACTTCGCGTCGAACTCGCCAATGCACTCATCCACGGTTTTGGTGTTCTTTTTGCTCTGGCCAGCATCCCTGTTGTGACAGCCATCGCTGCAAGTATCCAAAATATTCCAGCAATCGTTGCCGCCGCTATTTATTCTTTCAGTTTTACCATGCTGTTCCTTTTCAGCACTCTCTATCACGCGGTACAAAATCCGACCGCAAAAAAGATGCTGAAAGTTTGTGATCATATTTCCATTTACTTTCTCATTGCGGGCACGTACACCCCCCTTATTCTCATTTATCTTTTTAACGGATTCGGAATAGCCTTACTCTCCATTTTGTGGGGACTCGCCCTCGTTGGAATTATTTTCAAAATATTTTCTGCTGGAAAGTACAAGCTTTTTAGCACGCTCCTCTATCTTGCCATGGGTTGGATTCTTATCGTCGGTGGCAAAACTTTTTTCACCACCGTTCCTCTGGATGTGATGATAATGATTGTCATCGGAGGTCTCCTATATTCCTTCGGAGCTATATTTTATATGAGTAAGCGGTTGGTATGGCACCACGTCATTTGGCATGCATTCGTTTTAGCCGCCGCCATTTGCCATTATGTAGCCGTTCTATTAGGCGTTCTGCATAGCCCAGGAAGCGTATAAGAATCCACAAGTCTACAAAAGTGTAGACACAATCTCCCATTGTGATGCAATGTCTAATTTTTACCTCGTTGCATTCTGTTTTTTCTTCTTTTTCAAGTAATGTTCTGGCTTTTTTTGAACAATTTTAAGGTTTTTTTGGTAGATTTACCGTATGCAAACGGCTACTTTACAAGCGAATCAAGAACACATTATTGATGTTCTGATGAAAAAAAATGAAGCCCTCGATGAAACGCTTCTCCGAGCTGCCGTAGCCTTTATTGCAGATGCTCATCAGGGCCAATACCGCAAAAGCGGTATGCCTTACACAGAACACCCCTATGAAGTCGCTAAGATCCTTGCGGATCTCAAGTTAGACACATCGTCTGTTCTCGCGGGACTACTGCATGATGTGGTGGAAGACACTCCTCACACCCTTGAAGAAATTCGTACAAAATTTGGTGAAGAAACCGCGTTTATGGTCGATGCGGTGACCAAAATTTCAGCAGCCCAAAAACAGGATAATAAGACCGAACAAAAAGCGGAAACCTATCGCAAGTTTATCTCAGCGATGGCGAAAGACCCGCGAGTCATCATGATTAAAATTGCGGATCGTTTGCACAATATGCGAACTCTGCATTACATGAAACCAGAAAAACGGCGCGTCATCGCTCAAGAAACTCTGGATATATACACTCCACTCACCCACCGATTTGGCTTGTACCGTTTCAAATCGGAACTAGAAGACCTTGCATTTAAGTACCTGAATCCTGATGAATACAAAAAGATCATCGCCCATCTTTTAAAAAGTAAAGAAGAGCGTGAAAATTATATCAAATCGGTCATCGGGCCTCTTCAGATCAAAATGGCTTTGGAAGATTTTGATTGTACCATTCAAGGGCGCACCAAAAATATTTACAGCATCTATACGAAGATGCAAAATCGCGGTTGCGGCCTCGATGAAATTTTCGATATTTTTGCCATCCGCATTATTGTCGAAAGTATTCCTGAATGTTATCTAGCCCTAGGCTACGTACACAACCTCTGGACACCCCTTCAAAGTCTTTTTAAGGATTATATAGCGACCCCAAAGCCCAATCTTTACCAAAGCATTCACACCATGGTCATCGGTCCCGACAATAAAATGGTCGAGGTGCAAATTCGTACCAAGGATATGGATCTCACGGCAGAGAAGGGATTTGCTGCCCACTGGGCCTACAAACTAGAAACCCAGCGAAACGGCGAAGAACTCGCTTGGTTGGAACGCATGGCAAAGCTACAATCGGAGATTCCAGATTCTGTGGAATTTCTTGAATTTTTGCGTGTGGACCTTAAACCCGAAGGGATTACCGTATTCACGCCCAAGGGTGATTCCATTGAGCTTCCCGTAGGTTCCACTGTTCTCGATTTTGCGTTTGCAGTACATACCAAGCTTGGCTTCCACTGTGTCGGAGCTCGCATTAACGATGATGTGGTAAGTATTGCCAAAGTAGTCCCCAATGGGGCAACCATTCAAGTTCTTAAAAGCCACAATCAAGAACCCAAACCAGAATGGTTGGAAATCGTCAAAACGATTAAGGCTAAACAAGAACTCCGTAGGTGGATGCGAACAAGCATTATTCAGCAGGCTCGTTCTTTAGGAAAAGAAATTTGGGAACGCGAACTCCGTATGTTTAAAATTCAGGCAAAGAATCAACCGGACGCAGATACCATTTGTCGCTATTTCGGAGCCCCTAATATTGATGCCTTTTACGAACGCGTGGGGCAAGGAGAAATGCCCCTTTCCGATCTTCAGCGATTCATTCAGCCCTTGGCGGGGCCCGAATTCCAAGAAGGAAAAGAAAATTTTCCGTTCCGACTTTTCCTGAAAGATAAGAACAACACGCACTCGCAACTTCCCGTACAAGTAGGAAACGAAGCGAGTTTCCTTATACACTTTGCTCCTTGTTGCGCACCAATACCTGGGGAGCCCATTGTTGGAGCATTGGTTCCTAAACGCGGCATTGAAGTTCACAAACAAAATTGCAAAGAATTGGAAAAAATTCCCCCATCCCGCCTTCTTGCGATGGAATGGAACGTCAATTCCACTCAAGAATTTACGAGTCATCTTTGCATAAAAACCGATTACAGAAAGGGTGTTACCGCAGATATTCTTACAGAGCTTACCAAATCCAATGCAAATTTAGATAGAATGAGTGCTGTTTTTACAAGAGATGCGGGGCGAATTCGCTTAGTTTTACGAGCCTCCCGCCGAGAGCAACTAGAAGGCCTTATTCGGAGTATTGAAAATATTCAAGGCGTTCATGAGGTAAAAAGAATATGAGTATTCTTACCCATCCCACGGATCAAGCCACTCGAAATAGAGCCTTTAATTGCCGTATGCGCAATCGTCATTACGAAGAAGTATACTACGCCTTTCGTGCCCTGAAACCCATTATCAATCAGCAAAATTTGGACGCGGATAGAAAAGCTTGGTTTGCTGCCATCGGGGTAAAAATTAATCGTTGTGAAGTTTCCTTAGAAACTTGTTTGGAATATGCACAGGCCGCTATTTTCTTTGGGAAAAGTGAGAAGATAAATCTATTTTCGAAAGACAAACGTTGGGGTATTCTCCAGGAAGAAATTCTCTTGGTCTATTTTCTCATCGAATTACAGTCCACAATGCGCTACATTCTAACTCGCATCGAAACAGACAAAATGCTTCAAAGTTTGGATAAATCCATTCAATCACAAACAAATGAAGTTCATGAATCTGGATTCATATCCAATCTTCAAAAAAATCTGAATGCGCTGAACGAAACCACCGCACAGGAATTTCGTGATTTGCACACCCATATTGAAGATCGGTTCGCTATTGGTAACGCGTTATTCGGAACATTACAAGAGCTTCAGCATTTCTATTAATTTGATCATGGAGTTGTCATTTATATGGTGCTTTCAGAATATTTCATCTTAATCTTTTTCTTGCTCCTCGGAGCAGTCGTTGCGGGCGGAGCCATTGTCGTCGGCAAATTACTTGGGTACAAAAGTAAAGACACAAAAAATAAATTTCTCCCTTATGAATGCGGCATGAAAACCTTTGGTAATGCCCGCATTCAGTTTAAGGTAGGGTATTACCTTTTTGCGTTACTATTTCTGATTTTTGATATTGAAGCACTTTTTCTTTTTCCGGTCCTTACGAATTTTAGGGCATGTATGGCAGGTAACACCGTCCTCATGCCCATTATCGTTTTTGGAGACCTCACCCTCTTTATACTTGTCTTAGTTTCCGGCCTTGCCTATGCATGGAAAAAAGGAATTTTGAAATGGGAGTAACCAATTTTCTTCCAAAGATTTTAGATCCTATCCCCGGCGGTAAATACGCAGTCAATATGGTGGATTATGTGGTCAACTGGGCGAGAGCCAATTCTCTCTGGCCTCTGACATACGGTACAAGCTGTTGCGCCATCGAAATGATGTCTAGCTCCATGGCCCGTTATGATATCGCACGTTTCGGTTCTGAAGTATTCAGAGCCTCGCCTCGCCAGGCAGACCTGTTCATTTTGGCGGGTACCATTACCGAACGTATGGCTCCTGCCGTTCAAATGCTCTGGGAGCAGATTCCGGGACCAAAGTACGTCATTGGGATGGGCGCTTGCACTATCTCTGGTGGGCCCTTCTACTACAACAACTATTCCGTTGTACGCGGTGCCGCTGAAATTCTTCCCGTCGACGTATTTATTCCCGGTTGCCCTCCACGTCCTGAAGCGCTTTTCCACGGACTCCTGACGTTGCGAGATAAAATTCTCCACGAAACCAGTCGTGATCCTTGGCATGAAGGGGAGATTACTGCCCCCGAAACCAAAGATCGCTGGGGCGAAGCTTCAAAAGCTTGGGCCGCATTGGAAAAAATCAAAGACGAGGAAATGGCCGAAGCGAGAGCGAAATTTAAGGAAGAAAATCCTGAATATAAATCGCCCTACAAGTCAGTCCGTGTCCAAAAAGAAATATTCCCCGAAGTACCGCACAATGCGGGAAAGATCGTTGGCCTCCCTCAGGCAGAGCTCTTTAATATCGTTCAGGAAAAGTTCCCCACGGTCACTGTGTACGGCTTGGAGAATACCTCCAAAGAGCTTCTTGAAGCTCTCCCCGCAGATATGCCGTTGGACCTACAAGTTTCTAAAAAAGATTACCTCCCCCTGATTCAATTTCTAAAAAAAGATCCTCGCACATTACTCAATTTTTTAATTGATGTCACTGCAGTGGATTGGGTGGATCATTTTGACGTTGTCGCTCAACTGATGAGCCTCGAAAAAGGGCACAAGGTATTTTTCCGTTTGTCTTTAAATAAAGAGGATTCTATTGCGGAAGAGAAAAAAGCAACGAGCATTTTAGCCTCTGCTCCATCCCTTTGCGCTTTGTACGCAGGCGCAGAATGGAAAGAACGCGAAGTTTACGATATGTTTGGCATTAATTTTGAAAAACACCCAGACTTGCGGCGCATTTTCCTTGACAAAGATTTTGTGGGTTATCCCTTGCGCAAAGATTTTACACATCCTCATATTATTCGGAGGGGATAATGAGCGAAAGAACTCTACCTCCAGGCTTCCGCGAACCCGTTAACGTTCACGATTCCGAAGAATTTTTTGTCAACATGGGCCCCCAACATCCGAGTACCCATGGAGCCTTACGTCTCGCCCTCCGCCTTGATGGCGAAACCATTGTGGAAGTAGTTCCGCATTTTGGCTACATTCATCGTGGGTTGGAAAA
>MNYL01000129.1 GCA_001873075.1 Fibrobacteres bacterium CG2_30_45_31
ATTCTCGCAGGAATCACTGCAGGGTGTCTCGTCTCCATTCTCTGCGTTGTCTTGTTTGCCTCCCTCGCGAATCTCAGTGAACCTCTGTGGATTTCCCTTGTGCCCAAATCCATCACCACACCCATGGGAATAGAACTTTCCAAGGAAATCGGAGGCATCCCTGCCATCACTGTTATTGCCATTGTCGTAACCGGAATTACAGGAGCCATTGTTGCCCCGTTTGTCTGCCGCATTTTCCGGATTCATGATGAAATAGCACAAGGTATCGCCATCGGTACCGCTTCCCACGCCGTAGGCACCACACGCGCCATGGAAATGGGAGAAATACAAGGAGCCATGAGCTCCCTTGCCATCGGTATAACAGGGATCATCACCGCCATCATTGCCCCTTGGATTGTACACTTCCAGCTCTGACAACCAAAGACTAACAACACGGAAACACTCTTTTTTTTGCTTAAGCTAAATCTCACCCGCATAGCGGATAATTTTTGAAACCGCGATTCTCGCGGCTTCCCCGTCTAAAGAGCAGCAAAAAGCCTCGGATTTTCATCCGAGGCTTTATAAAATCATTTACTGTCGATTATTGCGCGCGGTGCATTTCAATACGACGATTCGCTTCACGGCCTTCCGCAGTCTTGTTATCAGCCACAGGTTCTTCATCACCATGACCGATAGCCATCATACGAGACTTAGCCACACCCTGAGTCGCAAGATAATTCACCACAGACTGAGCACGATCCTGCGAAAGCTTCTTGTTCTTGGCTGGTTTACCCACGTTATCAGTATGACCATGAATTTCAATATTGACCTTCAAATTTTCTGGAGCGTTCAGTTGTTCTGCAATTGATTTCAATACGGTCTTGGCATTGGCCGCAAGAAGTGCGCTTCCACTCTTAAAGGTTACACCTTCCAATTTCACGTTTTCCTTGATTTCAGGAGCAGGGCAACCATTTGCTGCCACAGGACCCGGATCCAACGGACAACGATCCATTCCAGTACAAATATCCTTGAACTTAGCGTTCATCTTCTTCTGAGTGACCCAAGGATCACAAACACCGTCGCTGTCACCGTCAGGATTATCCAACGGGCAACCACTATTGTCTAATGGACCTACATCCAACGGGCACTTATCAGCACCAGAGCAAACACCCTTAAAGAGATTCAACATTCCCTTTTCAGTGACCCAAACGGCACAGACACTATCCTTATCAAGGTCAGGATCATCCAACGGGCAACCATTGGTAGCGACAGGGCCAGGTTCGGTCGGGCACTTGTCAATGTCCTTACAGACCGTCACAAACTTATCGAGCATCTTCTTCTGAGAGACCCAAGGATCGCAAATGCTATCACCATCGGCATCTGGATTGTCCATCTTACAACCGTTGTTAAACTCCGGACCCGCTTCTTCTGGGCACTTATCAATACCCTTACAAACATCGGCAAAGCGTTCCGTCATCTTCTTCTGAGTGACCCAAGCATCACAAACGCCATCACCGTCACCATCAGGATTATCTAATGGGCAGCCATCGTTGTCAATAGGGCCATATTCAGCGGGGCACTTATCAACACCCTTACATTTCTTGGTTGTCGAATCGGTCGGATTTTCAAAGAAATACCCCATCTTCTTTTGGATCACCCATTCATCGCAAAGACCATCACCATCAGCATCCGGGTCAGGCCATGGGCAACCCCTGTTCGCCACTGGACCCGCTTCACCCGGACAATCGTCATAACCCTTACACATCTCAGCAAAGGCGGAAAGTTTATTCTTCTGAGAAACCCATGGGTCACAAATCTTATCCCCATCGGCATCTGGATTATCCGTCGGGCAACCAAGGTTGGCTTTCGGTCCTTTTTCATTCGGACAGTTATCGGCACCCTTACAAACATCGGCAAATTTTTTACTCATCTTCTTTTGAGTGACCCATGGGTCACAAATACCATCGGCATCCGTATCCGGTTCATCCAAAGGACAACCATCTTCACCGTCCCCTTCTTCATTGGGGCACTGATCAATACCATCGCAAGCGTCAGCAAATTCATCCAAAAGACCCTTTTCAGCGACCCATGGATCGCAAACGCCATCTTCATCCAAGTCAGGTTCTCCGAGAGGGCAACCTTGATTCTTTTTGTGACCATACTCGTCCGGACATTTGTCTTCTTCATCCGTAACACCATCTTTATCACGATCCTGAGGAAGCAAGAAGCCAGCCCAAGTGATACCACCATAAACCGTATAAAGCGGGTTTACACGGGTGTTGGATTGAATATAACCCCCATTATTCGGATCGTCATTATGATAAGACTTCAAAGCAGAGATATACTTATCGCCACCCACATAGTAACTACCCCCTAAATGGAGATCAACACCCGCAGGCGTATGGAACACCAACGCGGCAGTGATTTGACTTAAATCCAAAGATTCCTTTGTACCCTTGTATTCAATGTCAGGCATAAAATCCATGTAGTATTCAGCAAAAATGGAAAAGAATTCTACAGGGAAAAATTCAAAAGCACCACTGAAACTCATAATATGATCATTAAAATCACCCGCATCCATAATGTAACGATAGCCACCATTCACATGAAATTGAAGTGGGACTCCATTATCGAGCTTATCAAAGTCGACAGTCAAGGCTAAAGTACCACGAAGCGTGGTTTCCTTTATTCCGAAAGACTGAGCTTCACGAACACTCGTATCAGTCGTACTCACATGTATATATTCCGGTTCACGAACCCACATTCCTTGTCGAGTCAAATCGGTAGTTCCAAAAGAAGCGCCACCCACAAGAGCAATATCAAAAACCTGATCTTCAGGGAGAGGCATCCGAATCTTCAAGGACGCTCTCATATCACCCAATCCACCCACATCGGTTCCAGTCACATCCAGCGTTTCTTCTTGGGGGCGAATTTTGTCAGAAGTAAATTTTTCATAATAAACCGGGAGCATTACACCAAAATCAAAATAGTCCCAGATACCAACAGCAAGGGCTACATAAGCACTGGCACCCCAGAAATCACTGGCGTTAGCACTCGTTTGTCCGCCAATGTTATGAAAGCGGGTCATCTGTCCAAGAGTATCACCCCTATCCTTAAACATACTCGTTTCGTTGGTGACATCCCCTAAGAGAGAGAAACCCAACTTGGAATGGCCAAGACTTTGAGCAGATTGGGTTTTATTGACACCCATCATGGCGTCTTTATTGAGCGTCGCACTCGCACTGACGACAAGCCCACTGAGCAGAACACATAGTACTATTGCTTTGTTCATGTAATCTCCTTAATCCGAAATACCTAAGATCTTACAATTTTCTTAAGCCATTTGTGGTAAGCAAAAATTATTCAATGTAAGTCAAATTTAATTTCAATTAACTCTTTTTCCAAACCACCATTCCTGAAAGAGACGAAAAATGCCGCACTTTGATCCATAAAAAACAAAATTTCTAGTCCCGCTCAAATAGATACGGAAAATCCCGTTTTATACTACTGTACCCGCAAGGACTCACAATGATATGATCTAAAACTGGTATTTCAAGTAAATGACCGGCATCACAAAGGTGTTTCGTCATGATTTTATCTTCCTCACTGGGGTGAACATTTCCCGAAGGGTGGTTGTGAGCAAAAATCACAGCCACCGCACGATCTTCAATTGCCTTTGCAAAAGCTTCTCTCGGATGAACTTGCGTTTTATCCACAAGTCCTATGGTTAAAGTATGAATTCCAAGAAGGCAATTGGAGGAATTTAAAGAGACCATCACAAATTTTTCTTGGCCTTCATGCTTCAAAAAAGCCAAATGGCGGACTAATTCTTCAGGGGAATTTGCAGAAAAAGCTTTACCACCCAGTAAAAATCGCCCCGACAACTCCAAACAAGCCATAATTTGAGAGGCCTTTGCAAAACCGAGTCCCTTTATTTTTAAGAGATTATCCATTTCAGGCATTTGAATTTGATTTGCCAGAAAAGTTTCTAACTCTTCAGCAAGAGCAAAAACATTTTTTCCCGAACCTCCACGCCCAAGAATTAGGGCAATTAAGTCCTGAGTCGTGAGATTTTTGACTCCATATTGAGAAAGTTTTTCCCTAGGAAGCATGGAAGGAAGGGATATCAATTTCATAAAAACTCATTAGTTTAATTTCCTTTTAAACGCTGAACTCCCATCAAAAGAATAAATAATTTTCAAAAGCCAATTTAGCGATTTTATGAGTAAGGCGGCTTCAAAAATTCAAACTTTTATCTTTTTTATCTTAATTATCAAAATCAGAAAACAAAAAGTATCGAAACTTGATACAAAAACAGTCTATTTTTGAATATAAAAACAATTAAACAAAGAAAATTGTCACAATATGCATCGTTTTTTACATTTAAAAAGAATTTTTAAAAATAATTTTTTACAAAAACAATAGAATAAAACAGAAGCTTCATATTCTAGAAAAATATTTTTATGAAAATCAGTAAAAAATATTTCAATTTTTCACAGATGAGTCTTTTTTTATTGAAAAAGTTATTTATATTTGGTTAAAGTTTTCATTTTAACCTAATTATTGGAATAATATGACTAATCACGCATTAAGCGGAGCGCAAGTGATTATCGAATGTCTCAAACGCGAAGGCGTGGACACTCTCTTCGGTTACCCCGGAGGATCTGCCATTCCGATGTTCGACGCAATTCTTGACTCCAATATCAAAATGGTGCTTTCACGCCATGAACAAGGGGCCACTCACATGGCCGATGGATACGCACGTCAAACTGGCAAAGTGGGAGTCGCTCTTGTCACTTCTGGCCCCGGTGCTACCAATACGTTCACAGGTATCTATACAGCGCTCATGGATTCTGTTCCTATTGTTGTTTTAACAGCCCAAACCACTACGCCAAGCCTTGGTAAAGATGCATTTCAAGAATGTGATACCAGTGGTATGACCTTTGCCGTTGTGAAACATTCTTATTTGGTGAAAGATTCTGCCGACCTCCCACGCGTGATGAAAGAAGCATTCCACATTGCCCGTACAGGTCGTCCAGGTCCTGTTCTCATTGATTTACCGAAAGATGTGACCGCAGGCCCTTGCACAGCTCCATTTACCGATGTTATGGATTTGCCTGGCTATAAAGTGCCGACCTATGCAGAGACCTCTCTGGTGGAAAAAGCGGCCGCTTTTATCAAAAAATCACGCCGTCCATTATTATTAGTGGGCCATGGCGCAATGATATCCGGTGCGCACCGTCAAG
>MNYL01000218.1 GCA_001873075.1 Fibrobacteres bacterium CG2_30_45_31
TTGTGCAATTTTTTCCTGCGTAAGCCAGATGTTTTCATTGTGCAGGAATATTTCGACCTTCACTTTTCCGTTTGGAGTAGTGTAGAGGAGAAACTCGTTGAAGGTATTATTGGGAACTATCTGGTTTTTCTTTTTTGCCATATCCTACAACTCCTCCTCAAATGCCTTTTTGAGAATGGATTTTTTGAGTTCTTCCAAGACGTTCAATTTCGGCTTTATTCATACAGCGACCCTATCCAGGTTAAGTTCACCATTGAAGGCTTTTTGTAGTATGGTCTTTTTCAATTCTTCAAGATCTGAAATCTTTTGCTGGTAAATTGATTCGAGACGCATAATATCAACCGATAACGCTTCAAGGACTTTAGTGCACTTGATCTGTTCTTTAATCGGTGGTAGATAAAACTTATAAGCAAATAAATGTTCTCGATTAACCTTGGGCATTCCTGCTCTTTGTGAACCAAGTATTGCATATTCAGTAAACTCTTTAGTCAGCAACAAGTGGTAAAGAAAATTCTTTGTCATGACACCTTCAAATGGATGCAGTGGATATATATCCGCACTACATAGCCCATTGAATGAACAATTCACAACTTTCATTAAATACGGTCGTATTTTACTATAAAGAACCATTGATTCGTCAAAGAGAAATTTACCTGAAATCAGACCTTCTTCTTTTGCCGTTTTCAGGTCAACCAGTGTACCCTTTTGCGATTCAATATTCCCAGCGCCAATATGAATATAGGACTGATATTCTTGCTTCTTTGGATCAATCAATTTGGATGATATTTGACATACTTGCTCCAAAGTTTTTTCTTCCCAATCATCACCCTTATTTTCAAACACCGATTGCAAATAGCTTTCAAAGAGTTCTTTAGCATTCTTCAGATTTTGTTCTGCATTTTCCTTTGCTTTGGCAATGGCAGAAAAAGCTTCATCAAGAATGGCAACTATGCGCTTTTGTTCTGAAAGTGGGGGGACAGGGATTTCGTACTTACCTAAATCACTAAATTTCAAATTATTGATATTTGCGCCATCAGATAATTCAGAAATGTATTTCTTGTATAATGGGGATGTCATAACATGAAATAGGTAGCTAGAATCAATGCAATTACTCGGTGTAACTTGCCCCATGAATCCACCGAATGCAAAGCCATAATTAGCATCAATCATGGCTATTTTACCGAGGTGATTTTTACTTCCATTAGCTGTGCAAATCAATAGCGACCCTTTTACAACTTTCTTATTTTCAGGTATAGCAATGGAATCACTTATGTATTTTAAATCACTAAGATTAAGGCTATTTGTATCCAGATCAACATTATTCGATCTCAGCACAATATTTTTAGAATGGCTTGCTTCATCACTCTTAGAATACGTGAGTCCCCTCCGAAATTCAACAACCTCTTCTAATTTTTTTATTGTCCACCCCATCTTCATAGCAACTCCAAAATGGACTCCAAGATTTCTGCACTTTCTGCATCCAGTGCTTTCATCTCCTCCACAATTACTTGGGGTTCCCGTAATGAAGATTCTTCTTTCTTATTGGGATTCTTAGCACTCAGATCAAAGGTCTTCTGATCAATGTCTTTGACATTTATGCTCCAGGAATTCTCACTCTTGCCTTTAGTTTTCTGCAATTCGACAAACTCAGCCAAGTCCTTTTCACTTAATGGACTCGTTTTGCCAAGGTTACGATCAAGGTTCAACTGATAGAACCAAACCTTCTTAGTTGCAGATCCTTTCTCAAAGAACAATACAACCGTTTTAACCCCTGCACCTGTAAATGTGCCTGAAGGCAAATCAAGAACCGTATGCAGGTTACAGCTTTCCAGAAGCAACTTACGCAAACTCACTGATGCATTGTCGGTATTGCTCAAAAATGTGTTCTTGATAACAATCCCCGCTCTACCACCCGCCTTCAGAATCTTGATAAAGTGCTGAAGAAACAGGCTTGCAGTTTCCCCTGTTTTGATTGGAAAGTTCTGCTGCACTTCAGCACGTTCTTTTCCACCAAAAGGAGGATTTGCCAGGATAATGTCGTAACGGTCTTTTTCCTGAATATCTGCCAGATTTTCTGCAAGGGTATTCGTATGGATGATGTTGGGAGCTTCCACACCATGCAAAATCATGTTCATGGTGCCAATGATGTATGCAAGAGACTTCTTTTCCTTGCCATAAAACGTTTTCTTCTGTAATGTGGTAACATCACTTGTAGTCAGCTTTTTACTGTTCTTCAGGTAATCGAAAGCTTCAACCAAAAAACCTGCGGAACCGACTGCACCATCATAAATCTTATTCCCCATTTCAGGAGCAACCACCTTCACAATGGTTCTGATCAATGGACGAGGAGTATAATATTCACCACCATTTCGACCTGCATTCCCCATATTCTTGATCTTGTCTTCGTACAGGTGACTCATCTCGTGCTTTTCGGCATGAGTCCTGAAACGTAATTGGTCAATGAGGTTAATAACCTCTCGAAGATTGTAGCCGCTCTGAATTCTATTCTTCAGTTCACTGAATATCTCACCAATCTTGTATTCAAGAGTATCTGCACTGTCAGCATCAGTCTTGAACTTCTTTAAGTAGGGAAAAAGCTTAATGTTCACGAAGTCTGCAAGATCATCACCAGTGAGTGCTTTATGATGGTCCAGTTTACCATCCTTACCCTTTGGACATGCCCATTTTGTCCACTGGTATTCTTTGCCAATGATGGGGGTATAGGTCTTTCCTGTGAGTGCGGCTGAAGTTTCCTTGTCCTTCTCAAGATCATCCAGGTATTTCAGAAAGAGAATCCAGGAAGTCTGTTCAACATAGTCGAGTTCACTACCACAACCAGCGTCTTTATGCAGGATGTCATCTATATTCTTAAACGTCTGTTCAAACATTCAGTTGTGCCTTGATATTTATAAAGTCTGTATTTCCCTCTGTGATAGAGCGTGCTCCACACTTTGGGTAAAATCTCTTAATTCGAAAGATAAGTTTTAAGAATCCATTCGGTACTATTTCCCTTTCATTAAAAGACTTTTCGAGCTTATTTTGCAGGTTTTTGACCTTATATCCGGTCAGCAACTGCATAGTGACCATTCTTATTCATGCCCTTCCAAATGTTTGAGTACAATTGTCAGTTTCATGTATTTCAAAGAAAACATAAGTGGAAAATTAAGGTTAATGTATACGGAAATGCACTAAGTAGCAGTCCGCTTCAAACTCAAAAAAAATAAAAGTATTGTATCTCTTATTGGATAGGAGACAGTAAAATATGTTTTTGTTATGAATGATTTCAAACTTATTTTGGCACCTTTTCGAACAAATTTTCACGAATCACGCAATATTTGACTTCTTTTTCCTCTCACACTTATCACATGAGTAGGCCTGAGATAAGGAACCTATTTTCTTCTCTCTGGTGATCCTATTGTGAAAATTTGGGTTTCCATATGCGTTTTATATGGATTGAACTTTTTCAAACTTCGATTCACATCAGAAGATTGAAATAATGAAAAGGAAGCATCAAGTATGATAGTTATGACTCAGGCCGTTAATGCTCAAGTTGCCGAAGATGCAGAGTTTGCACAATTTGTTTTGAACGCTATCAAAAAGTTCAATTCTAAAAACTGGGGAAACGTGCAATCCGATTCAATAGAATTGAACAATACGGACCCAAAATCAGCATTAGGCATTTACAAAAATTCAAAAGGAGAAAATATCTGGATCAAAAGCGATGATTGCGGTAATCACTGTGTCCAGACAGTCATGTATCCTAGTGAGTATTAGGGCATGGAGACTTTCTTAATCTTTCTTTACATTGCATCCAATAAGTAGATTCTCATGAAAATATACGAAGTCATTGCTAAATACAAAACAGTGGGATATGTCCAAGATTTGAAGAAAATTCAAAGTCCCTCTGAAGTTTTCTCTTATATGGAAGGAGCTTTTGATAGGTTTATTGAACAGGAGCAGTTTTGGATAATTCTCCTGAACAGCGCAAATCGACCAATCGCAAGAAACATGATAACAGTGGGATTAGTCAACCAAACGCAAATCCATGCGAGAGAAGCGTTTCGTTTTGCAATCCGTGAAAATGCAGTAGGAGTGATTTTCGTACATAACCACCCAAGTGGCAATCTCGACCCCTCAGGACCAGATATTGAAGTGACAAAGCAACTTATCAAAGCTGGAAAAGTTCTGGATATTCAAGTTCTTGATCATATCATTATCGCAGATGTGAAGTATAATAGCATCCGAGAAGTCAAGCCTGAATTATTCAGCTGATCATTTTTATTAAATCTTTAGATATTATTTTCATTAAAAGATTTATTTGATTCTAAATATTTTTTTTGAAAGTTTTTCTGTTTTATTAAAAATTTTTTAATCATGTTCATCATTGGAAAAATATTGCGAAATTTTCATATTGATTGCATATATTTTGCCAAGGGCACAAATTCTGCAAACGATTGATAAAATTTTCAATGATTGCAACAATTCCAGAGAGTAACAGAAAATGAAACCTATACAATATTCAAATTTTTCTGTTTAACATATCAGGACATATCTATTACCATCTTTTATCAAATTTTCCACAGATGCCCACGTAGGGGCAAGTTTTGGAAATCAATGATATATTTTGAAAATTTATGATGGGAAAAAGAAATCGATATAGATAAATAAAAAATATGTTCAAATGATTATTATGTTGCCTCTTTGCAAAATCTAAAACGGTTTTCATGAGAACCAATGGAGGCATCTTGGAGAATTTTGATCCGAATGACATCTTTGAGAAATACGACCCCTATATCTATCAGGAATGGTTTGGAAGGCAAAATTTAAGCGAGATGCTAAGGAAGGCAGCCGAATGGATTCCTCTTCACAGGGAGCTTCTAAACATCAGCTATGATGACTGGCAATGGAAAGAATGGAAACCCTATTATGAATTCGCTCTGGATCGGTTTATAATCTTTTCTTATCACGAGAAGGAAAGAGCGAAAAATTACAGTAAATAAATCATGTGAATTTCAGGATCAGATGATTTATTTATGTATCTAATTCACAAAATAAAAATCCCAATCTATAGTGGAAACAGCACATTGCGTACATTGGCAATAATTTCCAATCAATATGAAAATCTTCTGGAATTGAAAAAATATTATTCAATATTGCAACCTTTTACCTGCGGTACATGTTTTGCAAAATTTGAAATCAAACAATATTCGGATACTTTATTTTAATAGTGAAATGTTTCATAAATGCCTATTTATGAAAATAATTGATAAAATTTTTGAACTGTTATCGAAAACCGATTCATGTCAAATAATTATCATTTTTTTCAATGGATGAATCATTTAAAATATTTTTTCATTTTTAATATTTTCATTAGATATAATTCCCATTCCATTTAATCGAAAACCTTGCAAATTTTTGCATCTGGTAACAATATCAAAAATTTAATTTTTCCATGAAAATTGTCTGAAATTAAAAAACTATTTTCCATCGTTTGCTAATATTTACCTACGGTAATTTTTTGCAAAATTTGAAATTGATATTTTAAATATCAGAAACATGTTTCAATGAATGATTTTAATGAAACTGATTGATAAAATATTTGAAATATTATCGGTTCCCGATAAGGATCAAAATAATTATCATTTTTTTCAAAATCTTTCTAATAGATAAATCATTTTTCACTAGATACAATCCCAATTTTATTTAATTAGAAAAATTGCAAAATTTTGCAGGTGGTATCATTTATCACAAAACATTCAAATACTCGATGAAAATATTTGAAATAATTATTCAATCATTGAATGAAATTTTATAAAAGCAGTATGAATCTTATAAACTATTATCATACACATACTACCTCGCAGAATGGATCAGCAATGGTTCATTCTGTTTTTTTTGTTTCCATACCTTCTACTATTTTCACATCATTCATATATTTTGCGGACTGTTGTGTATATATCCTATCAAGTATATCTGGAGAAAGCTGACACATTTCATATTCATAATACGCCCATGAAAAGTGTTTGCCACCTGAACGGCATAATCCTGAACGTTTGTAATAGGAATTTCCCCATTCACTAGAATTATATTTAGTTACAATAGAGGGGTCTTTCTCAGGTTTTAGCTCATGACTCCATGAGAATGGCCTGCATCCTGTGGGGTAGAATTTTAAAAAAGTTTCTTTTTGTTTATTATCCCTGAAGTTCTTTGTAACATAATTCAAAAAAGGAGATTCTGGGTTATTGTTTGAATACACTTCAGCTATTTGCACATCAACGATTCCATTTTTCCATGAATCAGATATTATCTCATTGAGGTCATCCGGTAATTTGCCATCAAAACGAAAAAGACCGTGGGCATGCCAAGCTCCTGATTCATGGGGTTCCCTAACGACGAAATAGATGAAATGTTCTTCTCTTTTAGTAAGAATTCGTTCTAATCTCTTCATAAAATTTTTAAGCATTTGTCCGAATTCGTAATAATCATAAATCTGATCTTGACAGGTGAGAGTACACCATACCGTATGCCCATCATTGATTATCTCAGGAGAAAAATACTGGTTCAGAATTTTTCTGACTGTCTCTGTAGATCGATAAATTGACTGTGATTTCCTGATTCGCTCTTCAGGAGGTTTATTCATCAAGCTTACTGTTCTTTTCTTAGATTTGACCCCTCTGTGAGTTCTTCTGATAGAAACTCGCCCTGTTGCTTCGTGACAAGTAATTTTGCACAAATCTCCGTCACGAAGGGGAAATGAATCCGCTGGATTGAATTTTTTCTTGTTCTCAACACATACAATTTGTGAATTATTGTTCGCTGACATACATACCTCATTTTGTCAGCGAATAGTTTATAAGTGGAGTTTTTACTTTTTATTTTTTTAGGGCGCATAAAGGTGGGAATTAGGTATCCTAAACAGCTTTTCAAACGATATTCCTGGATTACAAAAGCTGAGTAACCCCTTCATATCAAGGATTTTCGGACTTTCCCACTAGCTTTACGAATGTAAATAAACTTTTACAATTATTTTAAAAAATAAGTTTGCTTTAATATAATTTCTATAAAATAGCGAGTATATAAATTATGAAATTTTTAAAATATAAAGAATCAAATACTGAAATGGAAAATGTGTTTCAATCTACCATCAGCAGAGCAAGAGAATGTCACGGCACTGAATTTCGCCTAGTCAAAGCGAAAAATATTTATAAAGTGGATGTTTACATTAAAGGCAAAAACAGTCGAGAATTCAGACAATCTTTGCACACCAACAATTTAATGTTAGCGCAACAAATGCTTAATAAATACAATCAAGAGCTACATAAAGGAACACAAGAGGAAAGTTTATTTGTTTCGCTGGAAAATGCGATAGAATTATACTTAAGTCATAAATTAAACGAAAATCAGACTGCCACCTATGCTACTTATAAATCAAAACTTGTGTGGTTTGTTGGTGTTTCTAAAAATAAATTTCAAAAATATACTGTAAGCGATATTTTTGATCCCTATTTCATTAATTTATTGAAAGATGCCATCAGAAAAGATCGAAAAGCATCTTCTGCTCGTTCATACGCGAGGGTCATTTCGTCTTTTTTTAAGTGGTCTCAGAATCATTTTCGTTTTCCTGTTAATGAAAGTATAAAAGAAGCTTTGTTGGACCTTCCCAAAGGTTTTACACGCAAATCCGACATTGATAAAACATCTTTCACTGAAGATGAAACACTGAGATTGCTCTGGGAAACAAAGGATGACATTCTAAGAATTCGAATCATTCTACATATTTTCTGTGGATTACGATCCTATGAGATTCGGAATTTATACTGGGAAGATCTGGATGAAAAAAGAGAATGTATCACTGTTAGAAAAGCGAAGGGAAATGAAAGGGATACAGCACCCTATCCAAAGTGTATTCATTCTATTCTGAATATTATCAGGCCAAAGGGAGATTTATGTGGTAAAACTATTTTTCCACCTTCTTCCAGCAGAGATTTTCGTTCGTTATACAGAAATTATCTCATCCGACTGAATTTGACTGAAAATAATCCTCGTGACCTGACCAATAAGCTCAGAAGAACTGGTGCCAGATTAAATGAAAGATATGGTGGAAACAAGACCCGATTAGGGCGACACCAGCTTCCGAACATTGATGAAGTATACAGAAACAAAGATGACGAGCTGAAACAGGTTAATGAAGCCTGGAATAAGATAAGACATCTCTTTCAGGCTTCACAAAAAAAATCTGATACATTGGTGAAACATGAGAAAGAAAGATATCAAGAGTTCATAAACCCACCAGTGTCCAGATTTGTTAATATGTTAATGGGTTCACAAAATATTGACTGCTGTAGAGATATCGGAATCTAATACATGTGAATAAATGGACAGTGTGATGCTTGCAGTGGAATGCCGCATCAGCTTCTGCACCACCCTGATATTTACCCCAGCTCTCAAAAGATTGCTGCAAAAAGAATGCCTGAGCTTATGATGCCCACCATCGGTCATTAGTTTTGCCCTAACTATTGAGATTTTGAACCATGCCAATAATGTATCATCACGCTGAGGAAATGGAGTCGAAAAAATGTTTCCAGTACAAGTATCATTATAAACGGACGAAATCAATTCCATCAATTTATCAGAAATTGGTAGTGTTGCAAACTTTCCCATTTTTCCAATAAGACTGAATGTTTTGCTTTTCAAATCCAGATCATCCCATTTCATGTTGAGAGATTCAGAAAACCGCAATCCTGCATAAGCCATGAATCCTAGAAACAACTTGTGATGTGGACTCACTGCATTTTCCAGTATTCTTCCAACTTCTTCCATTGTCCAAAAACCTCGTTCAACATATTGATCATGCCTGATTATCTTGAACTTCGCATATGGATGGAAGGATTCCATCTCATAACGTTCACAAGACCAGATGCACCATCTGCGTAGTAATTTCCAGCGTTCCTGAACAGTTCTTGTACTGCCCGCATATCTAGACGCAAGAAATTTGGTCAGCACAGTAGGAGTTATCTGACGCAGGGTTCCCACATTTTCTTCTTTCAAAAAAAGCCAAATTTGCCTGATTTTGCTCAGATATGTCTCATAGGTAAGCTTATTTTTGGTTGATAAATAGGCGGAAAAATCGTTTTCTGCCGAAATAATATCCACGTCTTTGTAGCTTTTCCTGATCGCTTCCGGCAGCATCTCTTCTGCTTGTTTGTTCCGTAACCATTCCTGTGCAACTGATTTTTCCGTGGTCATCAGGGAAACGAATTTTATTTTTCCATCCACACTAGAATGAGCGCAGCCATACCAGTTTTTGTTGCCTCTGGAAATGTGAATCTGCCGAATTGAGTACCTTGTTTTGTCCATTCTGGAACCTCTGATTAGGGTTCCATCAACACGGAAAGTGTGTAAATTCAGCACACAGAAAACGTATGAAAAGCTCTATTTTGTTGGGATTTGCAGAGAAAATGGTATCAGGTCCAAGACCTACAGGTGCAGACTGACCAATAATACATTTTTCAAAGGCACAAAAAAAGGCCTGAAAACATTCAGACCTTCATATTTAATTTTCAAAAAGACTAATCATCATTTCGTTTTTCACGTTCACGACGACGCTTTTCGGTATCATCCGGGAAAAATTCTGGTAAAGCAAAACCAATAGTAATACCGAAAACGAGGCCCCATTTAGGAATACCGTCTTTATTCACTACACGAGAAGTTTCTGCACCCGTGGTGATATCGGTCTTGAATGAATCATCATGCGCATTGGGAGCGTAATACATACCAACGGCAAATTGAAGAAAATACCACTCATCGGAAAGGTAGGTTACAAGAACGTCAAACTGGTAGCCCATGGTGGTAATAAGTTCACGGGTAAAATCGTTGGTTGCATCAGCAACAATATCATGATCGTAATACACGGTACCATAAGACACAGAAAGACCCAGGTGAAGTGGATTTTTCGGAAAGAGATAGTAATTCAAACCAGCTTTCCAACCAGTACCACCAGCAAGTTGAATACCGTCAAAATCGGCATCATTGCCACTTGGAATAAATCCGAAAGACCCGTAAAGCGCCAAATGCCAAGCCGTGATGTATTCAGCTCCAAAACCAAAACCCATACCCAGCCCTGTCTCACCCATTACCGGCTGACGAGATCCCATACCCAATTGGAATACAAGACGATCCTTTAACCAGTCACGACGACGCAATGAGTTAGCGAATTCGTCCAATCGTTGATCTTCCTCAAACTTTTTCCGCTGAAGACGATCATCCGAAGACGATTCCGATTCAGTTCCTCTGCTGACAGATTCATCCGTAGCTAGATCAGAGGACGATTCTGTAGATTCATTTACAGTCGTTTCAGAAGCGACATCATTAGCTTCAATTTTATGGACCCTGGCAAAGCCGGCCATCGCCAATACACAGAGAAATAAGATTACCTTCTTAAGCATTTCGTCATAGCCTCTAGTAGGAATAGATAAAGTTCCGTGTTCAATATAGCTTATTCTAGTTCCATCGAGCCAAAATCTTCTTGTAAAAGATTATTATAAAAAGCGGCTTTTCTATCCCTTTTTAGGCTGTCCCCCAAGAAAAAACTATTTCTTGGGGCCTTGATGAAAGTTGATTAATTCCGCTTTTACGGAACCAATAGTTATTTCTGTTTTCATCAAAATAGGCAAGCGTCGCTCATCGTCAGAAATCCAAATAAAGAGACGCCCTGAAGTCTTAAAAATGCCATCCCCTTGCAAAACAGGTTCAACCTTGATGCATCGGAAAGTTCCCAAATCAGTCTTAATGATTTCTTTATCATGAATAATTACCCGAAGACTGTAGCGTTTTTTGCCACTTACTGCAGCAAAATAGGTATCTTTCCCCGTTTTTAAGTCCATGCCGCGAACCAGATAAAAAGCCGAAACAATACAATGTTCCCAGCCTTTGATCGTTACAGAGGTGTCCGCATGAGACTTGATCTTTTTGTGTTCTACGTCTTTAAATACGGTATCCGCAAGCCAGGCCTTTTTGCCGATCCTGTCAAATCGAATGATAGAACGACTAAAAAAGGAACCCTCACGTAAGCTTTTGTTAAAAATTTCCGGCAATAATCCTTGGTTTTGAACCCGAGTATAAATGGTGTCCGCAACGGGATAAATGGTTTTAAACGCCCCATTATTTCTTGCCACCGATAAGAATTCCATTTTGTCACCCGGAATCGGGTGGGCATTCATAATGGCAGAGCCTGCTGAAATAATGCCCCAACTGATGGAATAAGAGAGCTGTTCCCCCTCAGCCCATGGCACCTTTGCGGGGGCCGCCCAAACGAAGCCCAGCAGAGTTACCAAGACAAAGAAACTACGAGAGAAGAGCCGAAAAAGGGACATTCCTTTTATCCTTCCGAATCGCCTAAAGACTTACGATAAGCAAGTAATTGTTTGCGAACCCGACTGTCTTGCAATGCAATAATGTGAATCGCAAGATAAGCCGCATTTTTACCATTCCCAATGCCCACGGTTGCCACAGGAATTCCTGGAGGCATTTGCACAATGGAATAAAGTGCATCGACACCTTGCAAGGGACCGCCATCCCCTGGAACGCCAATCACCGGCAGAATTGTATGAGCCGCTAAAGTGCCAGGAAGGGCGGCGGCAAGACCTGCCACACCAATAAGAGCTTTAAGTCCACGAGCCCCTGCCTCTTGAGCATACTGAGCCGTTTTATTCGGTGTACGATGGGCACTGAGGACATTCCATTCCCATCCAATTCCAAATTCATCCAGAACGGCTGTTATTTTGTCTACAATCGTCTTATCCGACGCACTGCCGGTCACAATACCAACAAGGGGTACTTTTTTCATTTCAAGCCTCTTTGGAGTCCTTTTTTACCAATATCCTTACGATAAAAAATTCCATCATACTTCACTTCAGTACACCCCGCATAAGCCTGATCAAGGGCATCTTGAAGTGTGTCGCCGGAACCGACCACACCAAATACGCGACCGCCTGCCGTCACCAGATTTCCATTTTCCATTTTTGTGCCTGCATGGAGAACATGGGCTCCCGTTTTTTCGGCAGCTTCAAGACCCGTGACCACACATCCCTTTTTATAGTCCCCTGGATAGCCTCCGCTAGCGAGAACCACGACGGCAGCACTGCCCCTCGGAGCCTCTGGAGCCTTCAGGGAAGAAAGAACTCCTCGTTCCGCAGCATCAAATAACGCAAGAACATCACCATCGTATAAAGGCAAAACAACCTGGCATTCAGGATCACCTAAACGGCAGTTATATTCCACTACTTTTGGACCCTGTGGAGTCACCATAATTCCCACATACAGAACGCCCGTATAGGGAACCCCTTCTTGAACCATTCCCCGAAAAGTGGGTTCAATGATTGTTTTTTTCACTTCAGCCAAAAGAGAATCTGTCACCACAGGTGCCGGAGCATAAGCACCCATGCCACCGGTATTTGGGCCGAGATCGTTATCAAAAATTCGCTTGTGATCCTGTGCAGAGGCAAGCAGAACATAGTCCTTGCCATCACACACGGCAAAGAGGGATGCTTCTTCACCTTCCATAAATTCTTCAATGACAACCGTTTTTCCTGATTCACCAAAGACGGCTTTTTCGCCGAGCATTTCCTCAACAGCAGCAATCGCCTCCGCATCTGTCAAACACACAATAGCGCCTTTCCCTGCAGCAAGGCCCGAAGCCTTGACCACAATAGGAGCAGGATGCATTTTCAAGAAATTCAAGGCGGAAGAAAGATCGGTAAAAGTTTCATATGCAGCGGTTGGCACCGCGTACTTTTTCATAATGTCTTTGGAAAAAGCTTTGCTTCCTTCCAAAGCGGCAGCTCCTGCAATAGGGCCAAACGCACGGAGTCCCCGTTTACGAAATTCATCAACAACGCCCGCCACCAAAGGGATTTCTGGACCCACAATCGTAAGATCAATGGATTCCGCTTGAGCCAAATCCGCAATTGCCTTAGGATCCGTCACGGAAACCGGGATACAACGACCCAATGTAGCCATACCAGGATTCCCTGGAGCACAGATGAGCTTGTCGCAAAGAGGTGATTTTTTGACGGCAAGAGCTATGGCATGTTCACGCCCACCACTGCCAATGATCAAAAGATTCATGATTTATCCTACTTTAAGAAAAGTCCAATTTTTCCAAAATCTAAAAACGTAATAAAGACGAAGAAAGAAATGAAAAATGCGAACGCAATTTTTTGAATAATAATCTGCTTATTTCGAGATACCGGATGTCCTCGCAATTTTTCAAGTGCTAAGAACATCAGTAAACCACCATCCGTAATTGCCAACGGAAGCAAGTTCATTACACCTAAATTTATGCTAATCAATGCTAAAAGCATCAAAAATTGATCAAAGCCGTTCATCCAAACTTTGCCCATAACAGCCACAATCGTGAGGGGTCCCGAGAAAGCATCTGCTTTCACCTGTCGCTGAGCCATCCGCTTGAAATAACGGAATATACTTGTAGTCATTTTCCAACTGGTTCCACAAGCTTTCAAAGTAGCATCGGGCAGATTCCTCTGTACTAAATGGGTTTCTTTAAACATAACGTATGTCATATTGATACCCACCATGTAACGCTTATACTCTTCGTTGTATTTCGCCTGAGCAGAAGTGAGAAGCGTGTCATTTCCTCGACGCAACATGAAAAGTAAATCACCACCATTGGAGCCATTGATAATGTCTACCACATCTTCATATTTTGTGATATGACGATGATTCACTTCTAATATTGTATCCCCTTTTTGGATTCCTGCAATGAAAGCGCTTGTGGAGGAGAGGGGCGTTTCTCTCACAACCACACGATGTCTTGGATAAATACCAGCATCTCCAACACCCATTTCAATAGGCTTTCCCAAAGAATCATCACTCGGAATAGTCATTTCTTGTGGAACCATACTCAGAGAGAGTGTATCCCCATCACGGAGAATCCGGAAAGGAACTTTGGTTCCAAGGCGAATTCCCACCCGTTCCCGAAAATCGTCCCAACCTAAAGTAGGCTTCCCTTCCAACTCAAAAATTGTATCTCCAGGAAGAACGCCTGCAAGTTCAGCAGAAGAACCCTGAGCGACGAATCCTATCACCAAGCGCTCCGAATCGGCTTCTTCAACGCCCTTCAAATAAAGGCCAATGAGTAAAAGGAAGGCAAAAAGAATATTCACAAAAGGGCCAGCAAAAGCAATGGCGGCTCGTATCCCAACCGATTTTGCAACAAAAGCATCAGGGCCCAGTGCTTCGCCTTCTTTCCCATCTTCTGGATCCTCTCCAGCCATGGCTACATAGCCACCAAAGGGAATCATGGAAATACAATATTCCGTTTCACCTTTACGAAATTTTATCAGTTTTTTCCCAAAACCAATGGAAAAAGTATTGACACGAACCCCGCTTTTTTTTGCGACCAAAAAATGACCAAGTTCGTGAATAAACACCAAGAAGCTCAGGCCAAATAACCCGAGAACAAACATCAAAATATTTTCAAAAATATTCACCATAAGAACAATTTAGAAAATGCAAACCAAAGTACACACAAAAAGAACGCTCCAATATGCAGATCGTTCAATCTAATAGAAATCCATGAAAAAAATTTAAGTTCCCTCGCCTTCAAACACACTCCAAGATCGCCCAATCACAAGGCAGAAGCCTTATTAGTTTATCAAACTAACCGCGATTTTTCTTGCTTCCGTATCCGCAGCAAGAGCGTGGGAAAGATCTAAACGGCCCTGAATTGTGGGCGCCCTCGCCATGATCGTTTCCAAATGACGAGGAATATCCATAAATCCAATATTTCCATTCAAGAAGGCTTCCACAAGGATCTCATTTGCAGCATTCATCATCGCGGGCACAACTCCACCCAGTTTCCCCGCTTCAAACGCAAGAGCAAGACACGGAAACTTTTTAAAATCTGGAGCAAAAAATGTTAATTTGGCAAGAGCCGGTAAATCAAGATGAGCGGACGCTAAAAGAAGACGTT